>JAQXDR010000031.1 GCA_029251265.1 Pseudoprimorskyibacter sp.
AAGGATTGGCGACGTGTGGCGACCCGATACGATAGATGCCCGAAGGTCTTCCTGTCAGCAATCGCTCTCGCGGCTATCGTCATCTACTGGCTTTGAAACTCAATGAGTCCAGACCCTAGGAGTTTTAAATTCCGGTGAACCCCGTGGACGCCTGGGATAAGACATGCAGCAGTTTATGACTATTTGGGAATACACGCCCGACGTATCGCTTTTGTGGGCCTTATTGTGGTTTTTTAGGGGTCCGCGCATAGTGTTACTGCGTTCGGGACGTCACCGGTGGTGGTCTGAAACTGCCAGTGGAAACCGTTTAATTATATCGCATCGCCCGCAATCCGACCACCGTGCCAGGTTTGATTTTCAAAGCACTTGGTTGGCCTGAACGCTACGAGTATGATGGAAGGAACGACACCCTGATTGAAGGCCACTTTCTGCACGTCTGGGGCGTCGCCTTTGAGCATGGGATACACATGCCGCCGAATGACAATAGCTATGGTTTCGGATCCAAACGTTGTGTTATCTTTCATCATCAGGCTGGAATGCGAACTTGGTCGCCCATCGGTGACACAGGACTACTGGCAAGCCGTCGACGATTGAGGGGCAGGTGAAGCCTATTTTCGCAGCTCGCGGCGAGCCGACACATGGAGTGGTATCTTCGCGGGGCGAGCGCTGAAAAAAGACCTACTGCCAATTTTAACGACGACACAACGATGTCTGTCCGAACCGTGCCCGACATCGCGGGTGCGTTTGCCCAGACAGGTCGACGGTTTTGACGCCATCACAATCAAGCTCGATCTGGGTTCGCACCGATGGAAGCGTGCGGTGCAGAATGTGGCTGGAGCAGACCAACGGGCTGAGGCTGTTGCTGTCATTCCATGCGGCGGTAATTGAGGTTAATGAAGATCTTTTCAGGATTGTTTGCTAAGACAAACACGTTTGAGTTGTTGTTTTTTAACTGGAGGATGGACATATGATTTTCGCCGGGTTCGCGCTGGCGGGGCACTGGAACCGTCATCCAGCAACCGGGACCTGATTTGATCGGAGCGACCTATATAGCCGGAACGAAGGATGGCGACCAATGGCTTTCATGCTTAGCCGAGGGGATGTTGAGGCAACATTTGTCGAACAGCTCGTTCGTCCGATGGACAAAAATACCGATCTGCCAAGACCCCTAATATTGGGCGGCGACATGCCTGCCCTTCTCATTGATTGATATGGGTTTGCGACATTTGATAGGGTCAATTTCAGCAGACCAGCCGATATGAATTAAGACATAATTGGTCGTCTTTCACGGATGCGAACGTTGGGTGGAAAAGACCTGAGCCGGTCTGAAAAAAAGCTTTCGAGATAAAGGAAGATCTGTCCGTCCACCGCTTGGACAATTTTCCCATAGTCGAAACTTTGAGGCATCTGCTTAGTATTGATTATGTCGACGCACCGGACGTTTTTTGTCATTTTTGATAAGACATCCAGCAACCTGTTTGCGTCAAAAAACATGCGAGAGTTTGCCGTCTTTCCCTCAATGGAGCCACTTCAGAATGTTGTCACTGTCGTTGATGAACCGTCCTGGGCTTTGAATATTGGGCAAGGGGGGGCTCGTTTCAATGTCGGATCACTGCTCGCCCTGAAGTGTGTGTGCCACAAGGCTCGGGTTGCAGGGCTTAGGCGGCCAATCCTGCAAAGTTTTTAGGCTTGCGTTTTTACGGGTGATACGTTGATCTTCGGCCTATGCGATTTGACCTCTCTCGTCTGTCCGGTGACTTTATCGAAAACCCGTATCCCGCGCTGGCACGACTGCGCAGCACGGAACCGGTTTATCAGTTGCCGGACGGTAGTTTCTTTTTGACCCGATATGCGGATGTGCAACACCTGTATCAGTCACGCAACTTGTTATCTGACAAGTCACAAGAGTTTAGATCAAAATTTGGGCAAACGCCTTTGTTTGAACACCATACCACCAGCCTCGTATTTAACGATCCGCCCTACCACACCGTTGTGCGAAAACTTCTGGCCGGGGCATTCACACCCCGAAAATTGGTTGAGATGGAGGCCCGCGTTCGTAAAATTACTGATTCATTGCTAGATCAACTGGCCAATAAGCGTGACATTGATCTTATTTCGGATTTTGCAACCGAACTGCCCACTCGAATTATTTCCTTTATGTTGGGCATACCGGAGAGCCATCGGGCGGAGCTACGTGGGTTTTCTTTGGCAATCCTTGGAGCTCTGGACCCGGCGGTTTCTCAAGAAAGGATGGCTGCCGGAAATGCAGCAGTTTTGGAATTCTCAAACATCCTAGATCAGATTATCACCCATAGGCGTGCAAACCCGGGGCAGGCAGAGCAGGGTGATGTCTTGGATAATCTGATCCACGGCAGTCACGAGGGCCGTCATCTGTCGCAAAGTGAACTGATTCAGAACTGTATTTTTTTGCTGAATGCAGGGCATGAGACAACAACAAGTCTCGTGTCAAACGGAGTTGGCCTTTTGCTGGAGAATCCAGACCAGCTGGCGGCACTGCGGGCCGATCCCCGTTTGATCGATGGTGCAGTCGAAGAAATCCTGCGCTTGGAAAGTCCGCTGCAAATGGGCAACCGTCGGGCGAACGAGACAATTTCGCTAGATGGCTCTGTCTTGCCAATTGGGAGTTATTTTCACACCTCGATTGCAGCGGCAAATCGCGATCCGGCACAATTTTCTGATCCTGACAGGATGGATATTACCCGTACTCCGAATCGGCATCTGGCCTTCATTACTGGAATCCATGTCTGTCTTGGGGCGACCTTGGCACGGATTGAAGGACGCATCGCTTTGGGCCGTCTGGTCAAGAGATTTAGCGATATTATCCCATCTGGCCCCGCCGTTCGCCTGCCTTTGGCACGTTTTCGGGGATGGCAAAGCTTTCCATTACGGTTGGGATGAGACAAAGCCTCAATGCAGCTATTGCCACGGCGGCGGGTCGCGGCTATACGCCCGCGGTGGCCCTTGTGCTATAGACGTAAACACAAAAACGCCGTGGTCTGTCCATCTTCGCTTCGCGGACAGCATCCGGCAAAGGAGAAGCGATATGAGACTCAACGAACTGCGCGACAATCCTGGCGCAACACGGAAAAAGAAACGCATCGGCCGTGGACCTGGCTCTGGCAAGGGTAAGACGGGTGGACGCGGCATCAAAGGTCAGAAATCACGCTCGGGTGTGGCTATCAATGGGTACGAAGGTGGCCAGATGCCGTTGTACCAGCGCCTGCCAAAGCGGGGCTTTAACAAACCCAATCGCGCGAAGTTTGCCGTTGTAAACTTGGGCCTGATCCAGAAATTTGTTGATGCAGGTAAATTAGACGGGGCATCTGTCACAGAAGACAGCCTCGTGGCATCTGGACTGGTGCGTCGCAAGCTTGATGGCGTGCGCGTGCTTGCGAAAGGTGATGTGACACAAGCTTTGACAATTGCCGTGACTGGTGCTTCAAAATCCGCCATTGCAGCGGTTGAAGCACAGGGTGGCGCATTGACGGTAGCTGCTGCAGCCGACTAACGGCTTGTGAGCGGCGCAAGTGCTGCTTACATAGACATCAGTTTTCCCATCACGCCGCCCGAGCTGGAAAACGCTCAGGGCGGCGTTTGACCGAAAAGAGAGACCGTATGGCATCCGCAGCAGAACAGATGGCCGCAAATACCAGTTGGGCAGCCTTGGGCAAGGCGACCGACTTGCGCAATCGTATCCTGTTTACCCTTGGATTATTGATCGTATATCGTACCGGTACGTTTATTCCTGTTCCAGGAATAGACGGGGCCGCGCTTCAACAATTTATGGAAGGTGCCGCGCAAAGCATCGGTGGTATCCTGTCTATGTTCACGGGCGGCGCGCTTGGACGCATGGGTATCTTTGCTCTGGGAATCATGCCCTACATTACGGCATCTATTCTTGTGCAATTGTTGACCACCATGGTGCCTCAGCTGGAGCAGCTTAAAAAAGAAGGCGAGCAGGGTCGTAAAAAGATAAACCAGTACACGCGCTACGGCACGGTCGTTCTGGCAACCGCACAGGCATACGGCTTGGCGGTTAGCCTGCAAGCGGGTGATTTGGTCACCAACCCCGGTTTCTTTTTTATCGCTTCCTGCGTAATCACGCTTGTGGGCGGAACCATGTTCCTGATGTGGCTGGGTGAACAGATCACGCAACGCGGTGTTGGCAACGGCATCTCGCTCATCATATTCGTTGGCATTATCGCCGAGATACCCGCAGCACTCGCTCAGTTTCTTGCCAGTGGGCGGTCGGGCGCGATTGGTCCTGCGTTGATCATCGGTGTTATTTTGATGGTCATCGGTGTGATTTTGTTTGTGGTGTTTATGGAACGCGCACTGCGCAAAATCACTATTCAGTATCCACGCCGCCAGATGGGTATGCGCATGACCGAAGCACAGCAAAGCCATTTGCCGGTCAAAGTGAACCCTGCTGGTGTTATTCCTGCAATCTTTGCGAGCTCCTTGCTGCTGTTGCCGACGACCGTATCAACGTTTTCAGGTGGATCCACGGGGCCGGTCATGTCAACCATACTGGCCTACTTCGGGCCAGGGCAGCCGCTGTATTTGCTGTTTTTTGCGGCAATGATCATCTTTTTCGCGTACTTCTATACATTTAATGTGTCCTTCAAGCCGGACGAAGTCGCCGATAATCTGAAAAATCAAAACGGCTTCGTTCCGGGAATCCGTCCGGGCGAAAAGACGGCGCAATATATAGAATATGTGGTAAATCGTGTTTTGGTTGTCGGTTCTGCGTATCTAGCTGCGGTGTGCTTGCTACCAGAGGTGCTGCGCGCTCAGGTGTCGGGCATTCCTGTGTACATTGGTGGCACATCGGTTTTGATTGTGGTCAGCGTGACAATGGATACCATCCAGCAAGTGCAGAGCCATCTATTGGCGCATCAATATGAAGGTCTTATCCAAAAGTCACAGTTGCGTGGCCGTGGAAATAATAAGACCCGCAAGAAGAAGGGTCCCGCTCGGCGATGAATATCATACTTCTGGGCCCCCCGGGGGCAGGTAAGGGCACGCAGGCACAAATGCTTGTGTCCGAGCGTGGCATGGTGCAGCTGAGCACTGGCGATATGCTGCGTGAGGCAAAGACCAGCGGCACCGAGATGGGCAAAATGGTTGCTGATGTCATGGCACGAGGCGAGCTTGTCACAGATGATATCGTGATCGGCTTGATCCGAGAAAAACTGGATGGATCAAAGTCTGGCGGTTTTATTTTCGATGGGTTCCCTAGGACACTTGGTCAGGCAGATGCACTGACTACATTGCTGTCTGAAATGGGAGCTGATCTGGACAAGGTGGTTGAACTACGCGTTGATGACGACATGCTCGTCAGTCGGATTGTAAATCGCGCCAATGAGGCCGCTGCAGAAGGCAAGCCTGTGCGCGCTGATGACAATGAAGACAGTCTCAGGGTTCGCCTCATGTCTTACTACAAACTGACTTCGCCGTTGATTGGATACTACCACGCCAAAGGTCTTTTAACCTCGATTGATGGGATGGGAACTATGGATGAGGTCAAAGCCGGAATCGCTGCGGCGCTTGAGCCGTAATTAGACCGACACCGTCACAGTATTTGCCGAACGGGAATTGTGATTGCTGTTTTGGAAACCGCGCAAGCGCCGGCAAAGGCGACCTCTGTGTCGAAATTGGGATTAAGGTCGGCTTTTGTAGGGGAATTTTCATAATCGATCTAAGGGTTCCCCCTCTTGACGCGGCTTCGAATCGACCATAAACACCGCCAATCCCTTGAATGGGTTCACCGTCGCTTTTGGCGACAGACCACCTGATCGACGCGGGTCCGTTTGAATAGAGCGGACCTCTCGTTGTGAGAAAAGGACCTGGAACAACGGGTTCGCAACGAAAAGGACATACAACGTGGCACGTATTGCCGGCGTAAACATCCCAACCGCCAAGCGCGTTCCGATCGCGCTCACCTACATCACTGGAATTGGTCATGCATCGGCCCGTCAGATCTGCGAAGCAGTCGGCATTGATGGTGCAAGACGGGTAAACGAACTAAGCGACGGCGAAGTTCTGTCCATCCGCGAACATATTGATGCGAATTTCTCTGTCGAGGGCGACCTACGCCGCGACACTCAGATGAATATCAAGCGTTTGATGGATTTAGGCTGCTATCGTGGCCTGCGCCACCGCCGGAACCTTCCGGTACGTGGTCAGCGTACGCACACCAACGCGCGCACGCGCAAAGGTCCCGCAAAAGCAATCGCCGGTAAAAAGAAATAAGGAGACGCATCCATGGCACGTGATACTCGCCGCGGAGGCAAGCGTAAGGTCTCCAAGAACATCGCCACAGGTGTGGCGCATGTTAATTCCTCTTTCAACAATACCAAGATCCTGATTTCGGACGTGCAGGGTAATGCAATTGCATGGTCGTCAGCTGGCACCATGGGCTTCAAAGGGTCGCGCAAATCGACTCCTTATGCGGCACAGTTGGCGGCTGATGATGCCGGCAAAAAAGCGCAGGAACATGGCATGCGCACGTTGGAGGTTGAGGTTCAGGGCCCAGGGTCGGGTCGTGAATCTGCGCTGCGCGCACTCGCCGCGCTGGGCTTTACGATTACGTCAATTCGTGACGTTACGCCGATTGCACACAACGGCTGCCGTCCACCAAAGCGCCGCCGGGTTTGATCCGGACCAAGTCTGTCGCAGGAGCCTTGCCACGGGTAGGGCTCCTTAACGATATTTATCCTCGGGCGTATGCACCTTTGATCATGAAGGGTATACAGGAATGGAGGGACGCATGATCCACAAAAATTGGGCAGAATTGATTAAGCCGACGCAATTGGACGTCCGGCCCGGAAACGATCCTACACGGGTCGCGACTATGGTTGCCGAGCCTCTCGAGCGTGGCTTCGGCCTCACAATGGGCAATGCACTGAGACGTGTCCTTTTGTCTTCTTTGCAGGGTGCGGCGATTACATCGGTGCAAATTGACAACGTGTTACACGAGTTTTCGTCTGTAGCCGGTGTTGCAGAGGACGTCACAGACGTCGTTCTGAACCTTAAAGGGGTTGCGTTGCGTATGGAAGTCGAAGGGCCAAAGCGGCTTTCGATTTCAGCAAAAGGCCCCGGAGTGGTGACGGCGGGCGATATCTCCGAGACAAACGGTATCGAGATCCTGAACCGTGAGCACGTGATCTGCCATCTCGATGACGGTGCAGATTTGTACATGGAGCTGACCGTTAACACGGGCAAGGGGTATGCAGCAGCTGATAAGAACAAGCCCGAGGACGCCCCAATCGGATTGATTCCGATTGATGCGATATATTCTCCGGTCAAAAAGGTTGCCTACGACGTGCAGCCGACCCGCGAAGGTCAGGTGCTTGACTATGACAAGCTGTCGGTGAAGGTTGAAACTGACGGTTCGGTGACACCTGAAGATGCGATCGCTTACGCTGCTCGGATCCTTCAGGATCAGCTTTCAATCTTTGTGAACTTTGATGAACCCGAGTCGGCAAACCGTCAAGACGAAGATGATGGGCTTGAATTCAATCCTCTCCTCCTTAAGAAGGTTGATGAGCTTGAATTGTCCGTTCGGTCGGCAAATTGTCTGAAAAACGACAACATCGTCTATATTGGTGATCTGATCCAGAAGACCGAAGCCGAGATGCTTCGGACCCCGAACTTTGGCCGGAAATCTTTGAATGAGATCAAAGAGGTCCTGTCAGGCATGGGTCTTCATTTGGGTATGGACGTCGAAGATTGGCCACCGGACAATATTGAAGATCTTGCAAAAAAGCTGGAAGACAACTTTTAATATTAGGTGGGCGTTGGCCCACCTTACGACACTATCGCGCAGGATGGACAACGTTCAACCTGCGCACACCGGGCATCTGCCCCAAGGAGAGCTGGCGTCACGCAGCGCTGGCCAGACAAAGCAAAACACGTTTAGGAGATAAATCATGCGTCACTCAAAAGGCTATCGTCGCCTTAATAGGACACACGAACACCGCAAGGCCCTATGGGCAAACATGGCAGGTTCGCTCATCGAGCACGAACAGATCAAGACAACTTTGCCTAAGGCAAAGGAACTGCGGCCAATTGTTGAAAAACTCATCACTCTGGGCAAACGCGGTGATCTGCACGCGCGCCGTCTGGCTGCGTCACGCTTAAAGCAGGATCAGCACGTTGCGAAGCTGTTTGATATTCTCGGGCCACGTTTTGCTGATCGCAAAGGTGGATATGTCCGCATTATGAAGGCGGGCTTTCGCTATGGTGATATGGCGCCAATGGCGATTATCGAATTTGTAGATCGTGATCCTGAGGCCAAAGGGAAAGTTGACCGCGACCGGACCGAGGCCGAAGAGGCCTGATCACATATCAGTGATTGTACCGAAGGCCCGCTCTTTAGTGGGCCTTTTTCTTTTGTGAGCTTCTTTTTTTGTGGGATTAGGGTAAGGATCACTTTGCCCAACACCGGATCCGCGCATGAACACCTTATCATTGATGCCAAAAGAAATGACTGGGCCAGCGGCATGGGTGGGATCCCACATGCAGGCTGCAACGGACCTTTGGGTTCATCACTTGTCGCCTCTTGAGATAGCCGCATTGGAAAATGCCGCCCGCATTTTTCTCGATACTGATAAAGATATTGGTGAAATGACGGCTGATGCGTTCGCTGCTCCGGACATGCACTCCACATTGCAACGCCTGCGGCGGGCTTTACTGGACCAACACGGTTTTATGGTTTTGCGTGGGTTGCCTATAGATCGGTATGATCGGCAAACATCTGCTGCGATCTTTTGCGGAATTGGTGCGCACCTGGGTGCGGCCCGGTCGCAAAACGCTTTGGGCCATGTTTTGGGCCATGTGCGCGATCTTGGGGCCAATCCGCAGGACGCAACGACCCGGATTTATCAGACCGCGGCACGCCAAAGCTTTCACACTGACAGTGCGGATATTGTGGGTCTGTTATGTCTGCAAACGGCGCAGAGCGGAGGAGACAGCCTGCTCGTCAGCGCCGAAACGATTTTCAACCGGATGTGCGCAGAATGTCCAAATCTGCTTGCGCGCCTGTTTGACCCTATTGCAACCGACCGCCGTGGCGAGGTTCCACCCGGCATGGCACCCTTCATGACCATCCCGCCGTTCAGTTGGTATGACGGCAAACTATCCGTTTTTTACCAGCGTCAGTACATCGATAGCGCGCAGCGGTTCTCTGATGCCATGCGTTTGACAGAAGAACATGTTGCGGCGTTGGATGCCTTTGATGCCCTCGCAAACGACCCCGAGCTTCATATTAAAATGCGGCTTGAACCGGGGGACATGCAGTTTGTCTACAACCATAGCCAGCTTCATGATCGCACCGGGTTTACAGACTGGCCAAACCCCGCCCGTCGGCGTCATCTTTTGAGACTTTGGATATCGCCATCACAAGACAGGGCCTTGCCAGAGTGTTTTCGTCAACGCTATGGTTCTCTGACACCGGGGCAAAGGGGTGGCATCGTCACGGCAGCCACCCGACTTCATGCTCCGTTGGATTGATTGAATGGCTGATCTTTTTCACGATCCTGTGTCTCGGGATGACACCACGCGGCCCTTGGCCGATCAATTACGCCCGTCAGATTTGAACGATGTGATTGGCCAACGCCACCTGTTGGGCCCCGAGGGATCGTTGACGGCGATGCTCCGTGCAAAAAACCTGTCTTCGCTTATTTTATGGGGCCCGCCGGGCGTTGGAAAAACAACAATTGCACGTTTGCTGGCGCATGACACTGATCTGCATTTTGAACAGATCAGCGCAATTTTTACAGGAGTTCCAGATCTCCGCCGCGTTTTTGATGCAGCCAAACTGCGACGCGGGCAGGGGCGGGGAACGCTGTTGTTTGTCGACGAAATTCACCGCTTTAACAAAGCGCAACAGGATGGTTTTTTACCTCATATGGAGGACGGAACGCTTGTTTTGGTTGGGGCAACGACTGAAAATCCATCGTTCGAGCTGAATGCCGCGGTGCTAAGCCGGTCGCAGGTTTTGGTGCTGGAACGTTTGAATGCAGAGGATCTTGGATTGTTGCTTCACCGGGCCGAGACGGTTTTGGACCAGACCTTGCCGTTGCTGCCCGATGCGCGCGCGGCCTTGATTGAGATGGCGGATGGCGATGGTCGCGCGTTATTGAATCTGGTGGAACAGACAGCCGGTTGGCAAGGCCAGCCTATGGATCGTGCCGCATTGTCGGCGCGGCTGTCGCGCCGCGCGGCGCAATACGACAAATCAGGCGATGGCCATTACAACCTGATCTCCGCATTGCATAAGTCGATCCGTGGGTCGGATCCAGACGCTGCGTTGTATTGGTTTGCGCGCATGCTTGAGGGAGGCGAGGATCCGCGCTTTCTTGCGCGTCGGCTGGCCCGTATGGCGGTCGAAGATATTTCGCTGGCGGATCCACAGGCGCAGGCCGTGTGTCTGCAAAGTTGGCAGACCTACGAAAGGCTGGGCAGTCCAGAGGGGGAGTTGGCCTTGGCTCAGGCAGTCGTCTACCTTGCACTCGCGCCGAAATCGAACGCGGTTTATGCCGCATACAAGGCTGCGCGGATAAAGGCGCGACGCAGTGGATCTGCGATGCCACCAAAGCATATCCTGAACGCGCCCACGTCCTTGATGGAAGACCAAGGCTACGGCGAGGGTTATGCCTATGATCATGATGCCGAAGACGGGTTTTCGGGACAAAATTATTTTCCAGACGGCATGGCCCGTCCCGAATTCTACAAACCGGTTGAACGTGGTTTTGAACGCGATCTGGCCAAGCGGGTGGCCTATTTTGCGCGTCTGAGGTCAGAGCGTACCAAGCGGTGAGCGGGCCAAGCGCCCGATTTGTCCGACCTTTCGGCTAAATATCAGCATTGAAACGCGATATGTGGTGATACGGACGATGGCAACTTGACAAGCCTGCACCATCTGGCCATCCCGCCCCGTATGACACTCGTTCTTGTTGCCCTTGGTGGCGCGTTTGGTGCAATGCTGCGCTATATGACAACTTCTGTTGTCGCTTTTCCGTTCGGAACCCTTGCCGTGAATGTGGTGGGATGTTTTGTGATGGGTCTTGCGTTTGTGGCGATGACAGACAAAGGGATGGACCGGGCGTTACTGTTTTTGATGACAGGACTTCTGGGAGGGTTCACCACCTTCTCTGCTTTTTCGCTTGATGCATACAAGGTGGTCATGACCGGACATGTTGGTTTAGCTGCACTCTATGTGATTGGTTCTGTCGTCTTGTCATTGTGTGGCGTGGTGGCCGGCGTCGTGATTGCGCGGGGGATAGGTCTATGAGCGCTGTACAAAACATTGTAATTGAATCCGGAGATGGGGGACAGCGGCTTGACCGATGGTTAAAGCGCGTGTTCCCACATCTGGGACAGGGGCGTATCGAAAAGATGTGTCGCAAAGGCGAGCTGCGTGTGGATGGTGGCCGGGTTAAGGCCGCGACCCGTGTGGAAGCGGGTCAGACCGTGCGTGTTCCGCCAATTCCCGATGCTGGCATGACGCGTCCTGCCAAACCAAAGCACGAGGTGACGTCTGCTGATTCAAAGATGATCCAGTCGACAGTGCTGTGGCGTGATGATCATGTGATTGCGATCAACAAACCACCGGGTCTGGCCACACAAGGCGGAAGCGGTCAAACACGGCATGTGGATGGCATGGCCGAGGCGTTGCGCTTTGGATTTGACGAAAAGCCCCGGCTTGTTCACCGATTAGACAGGGACACATCCGGTGTTTTATTGTTGGCCCGCACCCGCGAGGCCGCATCCGGGCTGACGGCAGGTCTTCGCCACAAAGCAACCCGAAAAATCTACTGGGCTTTGGTTGCAGGTGTTCCCACGCCGTACTTAGGCGAAATCCGGTTTGGGTTGGTCAAGGCGCAGGGCCACGGTCGGGGGGGGGAAGGTGAGCGGATGCATGCCGTCCATCCCAGAGATGTGGCAGACACCCCGGGGGCCAAGCGTGCCCACACTCTCTATGCGACGCTGTACCGTGTGGCAAATCGTGCGTCTTGGGTTGCAATGGAACCAATCACGGGTCGCACGCACCAGCTGCGCGCGCATATGGCTGAAATTGGTCATCCCATTGCGGGCGACGGAAAATATGGTGGTTCGGGGCAAGAAAACATGGGCGACGGTTGGGGCGCCCAAGTGGGGGGGATTATCTCGCGCAAGCTACATCTGCATGCCCGCAAAATCAGTTTTAAACATCCGGTGACCAGTCGCGACATAACCGTGACTGCACCCTTACCACAGCATATGTCTGACACGTGGAACACCCTTGGCTGGACCGAAGATCTGGCGGCTGATGATCCGTTCGAGGAGCTGATGTGATGGTGGCACCACGGCGAATGGTGGTCTTTGATGTGGATGGAACGCTGGCTGATAGTCAGTCCGAAATCGTACAGGCCATGGCGGCCGCCTTTGATACTGTTGGGATCAAAGCGCCGACGCGGGATGCGATCTTGGATATTGTGGGGCTATCTTTGCCTCAGGTGATGATGCGTCTGGCCCCCAATGCACGTGATGGACAGGCGGCTGCTTTGGTCGAGGCCTACAAGCGCGCCTACCATGTGCAGCGGGTGGAACGCGGTGTATCGCCGCTTTACCCGTATGCTGCCACGGTCGTGCAAGATCTGGGCGCGCGGGACGATGTTGTATTAGGGGTCGCCACTGGAAAATCTCGTCGCGGTTTGGACGCGCTGCTTGCCGCGCATCAGCTGACGGACTGTTTTGTGACCACGCAGGTATCAGACAATCATCCGTCCAAACCTGCGCCCGAGATGCTTTTGGCGGCTTGTGAGGCGGCCTCGGTCGCGCCGCGCCACACTGTGATGTTGGGTGATACATCCTATGACATGCAGATGGCGCGCGCGGCGGGTGCCGTGGCAATCGGCGCAAGCTGGGGATATCATGCCGCTGATCAGCTTGGTGATGCGCATATGGTCATTGATGATATTCGCCTGCTACCCGGTTTATTGGGTCAGATCTGGAGCCAAATGAAATGACAGAATGGGCCCCCAAGGTATTTTGGAACAAGGCCGAGGTGTTTGATGCCGATGATGGTTTTGGTGTGGCACTGGATGGGCGTCCTGTACGTACGCCTGCCAAATCCAAACTGATTTTGCCGACGCGTGCTTTGGCGGTGGCCACAGCCGCCGAATGGGCCGCGCAACAGGACACGGTTAACCCTCTTTTGATGCCCTATACACGCATGGCCAATGCAGCGCTGGACAAGGTCAGTGTGCAACACGCCGAGGTTGCCATCATGTTGGCCGATTACGGTGACAGCGATCTTTTATGCTACCGCGCAGATGGCCCCGATGATTTGGTGGCACGTCAAACGGCCACATGGGACCCGATGCTGGATTGGGCGCATACAACCCTTGGCGTGCGTTTGCAGGCGCGGGCTGGCGTTATGCATGTTCCGCAAGATCCCGCGACTTTGGCCAAACTACGCGATATGGTGATGGCTTTTGACGTGTTTCGACTGGCAGCTTTTCATGATCTTGTGACCCTTTCAGGATCATTGATCTTAGGATTCGCAGCGGCAAAATCAGCGCGTCCGGCTGACGAAATATGGGAAATGTCGCGACTCGATGAGCTTTGGCAAATCGAGAAATGGGGGGATGATGATGCTGCAATTGAAGCGGCAGAGGTAAAACATCAGGCATTCCGCCACTCCTATGGCTTCTTTCATAGCTGTTAGCGCCCGCACTTTACGTAAACCCGCATAATTTTCGGTTAAAACCACTGTTCGTTGGCTTGACGATACCCAGTGAATACGAGCATTCTTAGGCACGCTTGGGGAGGCAACGACCCTGCATACTTAATACTGCGGAGCATTCCCGTAGACAAACGCGGGAAACTCCCCGCGAGAGCTTGCCTCATACTGGGGTGGGCAAGACAGGAAGAGGTAAATATGAAAAACTCACTGATCCTTGGTGCAATGACCGTAGCAGGTCTGGCAGCTGGCGTTGCAACTGCTGGGACGCTTGAAGACGTCCAAGCACGTGGCAAGCTGAACTGTGGCGTGACCACAGGCCTCGTTGGCTTTGCTGCGCCAGACGCAAATGGCGAATGGCAGGGCTTTGACGTTGCCGTTTGTCGCGCTGTTGCAGCTGCGGTACTGGGTGACGCAAGCGCGGTGGAATTTGTGCCTACCACTGGCAAGACACGCTTCACCGCTTTGGCATCTGGTGAAATCGACATGCTTGCGCGTAACACAACTTGGACGTTCTCGCGCGACGTTGATCTGAAATTCGAATTCACCGGCGTAAACTACTACGACGGTCAGGGCTTCATGGTTCCTGCGGATCTGGGCGTGACATCTGCCAAAGAATTGGATGGCGCGACAGTTTGCATTCAGACCGGTACGACAACCGAACTGAACCTTGCAGACTTCTTCCGCACCAACAACATCAGCTACGAGCCTGTTCCGATTGAAACCAACTCGGAAGCACAGCCTTTGTATCTGGAAGGTGCCTGCGACGTATACACCACAGACGCATCTGGTCTGGCCGCCACACGTGCAGCCTTTGAAAACCCAGGTGATCACGTGGTTCTGCCTGAAATCATCTCCAAAGAGCCACTCGGCCCGCTTGTTCGCCACGGCGACAACGAATGGGGTGATATCGTACGTTGGACCCTGAATGCTCTGATCACAGCAGAAGAGCTGGGCGTCACATCGGCGAACATGTCCGACATGATGGCGGGTACCAACAACCCAGAGATCAACCGTCTGCTGGGTACCGAAGGTACTTTGGGCGCGATGCTTGGCTTGGACGCTGACTGGGCTGCAAAAGCTCTGGCGGTTTCGGGTAACTACGGCGAAATTTTCGAGACCAACATTGGTGAAAACACACCGATCGGTCTGTCGCGTGGTCTGAACGCACAGTGGAAGAACGGCGGCCTGATCTACAGCCCCCCCTTCCGTTGATCAAATCTTTGGAGGCGCCTGCACAGGGCGCCTCCATCCCCTTGTGGGCCCCAATGACGAACGACCGGACCGCGCGCTGAAAAAGCGATGACAGGATCCGGCGGTACAGGGAAATTCCGACATGAGTATTGCGCAAGACGAGCCCGGTGCACAGTTCCGGCTATCTATGCTGTTGAACGACACGCGCTATCGTGGCTACACCTTTCAAGCGGTCGCCTTGCTGGCGCTGATCGCATTCATGGCGTACTTGGGTGTGAACCTCGTGCAGAACCTCGCCGCGGCGGGGCTTAATATAAGTTACCAGTTTCTTGGCGAGCCTGCCGGCTACGACATCAACCAGCGTTTGGTGGAATACACAAGCCAGTCCACCCATTGGCGCGCCGCCGTCGTCGGTGTTCTAAACACATTACTTGTGGCGTTTGTCGGCTGCTTTCTTGCGACTGTCATTGGCGTTTTTGTGGGTATCCTGCGGCTGTCCAAAAACTGGCTGATCCGTCAGCTGACTTCAGTCTACGTCGAGATCTTCCGCAATGTTCCGGTTCTTATCTGGATCCTGATTGTGATGCAGATCTTTATTGTTGTGTTGCCCCAACCCCGCGATTTCAAAGGCGCCAACGCTTCGGCCTCGATGTGGTTTGACGCCTTTGCGTTCACAGGCCGCGGCTTTTATACACCCAAACCGATCTGGATGGACGGATCGTGGGTTGTGGTCGCCGTGTTCCTTGCCTCGATTCTTGGCGTTTTCGCCTTCCGCCAGTATGCCAAAACCCGCCTGTATCGTGATGGTGTCATGCTTGAACGGTTTTGGACATCGCTTGGTATTCTGTTTGTACCATGTCTTGTCGTTTATTTCATCATGGGGCAGCCGATCGGATTGGATTATCCTGCCTTGAAAGGGTTTAACTTCAAGGGGGGCGTGTACATGCGGAATAGCTTTATCGCCCTTACCTTTGCGTTATCTATCTACACGGCGGCCTTTATCGCCGAAAATGTGCGTGCCGGTATCCTTGCCGTCAGCAAAGGCCAGACCGAAGCTGCAGCGAGCCTTGGTCTGCGGCCAAACCGGATTATGAACCTCGTTATCCTGCCGCAGGCGTTGCGGGTGATCATCCCTCCTCTTATTTCGCAATATCTGAACCTGACAAAAAACAGCTCTCTTGCGATTGCAGTTGGGTATATGGATCTGACGGGTACGCTGGGCGGGATCACGTTGAACCAGACGGGACGAGCGATTGAAACAGTCCTGTTGCTGATGCTGTTTTATCTGACGATCAGTCTGTCGATTTCATTTATTATGAACATCTACAACAACGCCGTTAAGCTGAAGGAGCGCTGATATGACTGATCAACATCAAGTCGCCTATGTGCGCACCGAAATGCTGCCAGAGCAGGCCCCTCCATCAAGTCAGCAGGGCGTGTTTAAATGGGTTCGAGAGAACCTGTTCCCTGATGTGGTCAATAGCATCATGACCGTCCTCGCACTGCTGATCATCTACTACTTGTTATCTGGCTTTATGCCATGGCTGTTCGGTGGTGTTTGGACGGCAGACTCAATCCGGGACTGCCGAGAAATCCTAGACGCTGCGGGACGCGAGGTCGGTGGATGCTTCGCGGTTCTAACGGAACGTTGGAACCAGATGTTGTTTGGGTTCACATATCCAACGGATCAATACTGGCGTCCCTTTACCGCATTTTTGCTTTTGCCTTTCGCGGTGACCGGTTTGATGTTCATGGGATTGATCGCCAAGGCGTTTCGTATCCTCGCCATTGTTCAGCTGTGTATGGCTGCGCTCATCGTGGTTGGTGCCATGGCACAGGGCAGTGGGCTTGGCATGGCCGTGACACCGGCCATTCTGGCGGTTTTGGCATTTGCGATCTCTACCCTGGCGGCCTCTGGCACCCCTATTGTACGTTACCTCATTTTGATGACCGCGCTCTATCCGTTTGTGGCATTCTGGCTGATCTGGGGAGGCAGTATTCTGTCGCCCTTGTTTGTGATGATCGGTCTGATCATAGGCTATCTGGTGTTCAAAAGAGGCGAGGCGTTCGGATTTGCAGCCGGAGTGGCCTTGGGCCTGGTCGCCACGGTGATCGTGTGGATCATTGGTGGTCAGATTGCCGGATTGGCGCCTGATTTTCTGGCCTTTGAGGCGGTACGGTCGCGCGATATGGGCGGGTTCATGCTGAACTTTATCCTTGGAACGGTGTGCGTATCGCTGTCACTGCCTATCGGCATTGTCCTGGCCCTAGGGCGCCAATCAGACATGCCCATCATCAAAATCATCTGTGTCGTCTTCATTGAATTTGTGCGCGGGGTGCCTTTGATCACCTTGTTGTTTGTGGCCAATGTTGTTCTGAACTACTTCCTGCCACCTGGCACAAACTTTGACCTGATCTTACGGGTGATCATTATGATCACGCTCTTTAGTTCGGCCTACATCGCCGAAGTGATCCGCGGCGGACTTGCTGCCCTGCCCACTGGTCAGTACGAGGCAGCAGACAGTCTGGGCCTGGACTACGCACAGGCAACACGCCTGATCATTCTGCCGCAGGCGCTGAAAATCTCGATCCCGGGGATCGTGAACGTGTCAGTGGGCCTGTTCAAGGACACAACCCTGGTTTCGGTTATTTCGATGTTTGATCTCGTGGGCATGATCCGCGGTCCAATCCTCGCATCCACCGAATGGAATGGCGTCTACTGGGAGCTTTGGGGCGCAGCAATCTTGCTCTTCTTCCCGGTCTGCTATGGCATCTCGCAATATTCGCAATGGCTCGAGCGTCAGCTTGACACCAGTCATCGCTAACAAGAAAGGTCTGACAAATGACTGAAGCTGCACAAAAGATGAGTGTGTCGGACGAGGTGGCCATCTCGATCGAACAAATGAACAAGTGGTACGGAACCTTTCACGTCCTGCGTGACATCAATTTGAACGTCTTTCGTGGCGAGCGGATTGTGGTTGCCGGCCCTTCTGGATCGGGTAAATCAACCCTGATCCGGTGTATCAATGCGCTAGAGGAACACCAAAAGGGCCGGATAGAAGTCGACGGTACCGTTCTGTCGTCTGATCTGAAGAACATCGACAAGATCAGATCCGAAGTTGGCATGGTGTTCCAGCATTTCAATCTGTTTCCGCATTTGACCATTTTGGAAAACTGCACGTTGGCTCCGATCTGGGTTCGCAAGACACCCAAGAAAGAAGCCGAAGAAACAGCGATGCATTTTCTGGAAAAGGTAAAAATCCCTGAACAGGCCGACAAATATCCCGGTCAGTTATCGGGTGGGCAACAGCAGCGGGTCGCGAT
>JAQXDR010000043.1 GCA_029251265.1 Pseudoprimorskyibacter sp.
TTAGCGCAATCCGCACCGCATCCTGGCGGAATTCGTCCGTCCGTTTCAGTCCCATAGTCAGTCTCCTTTGCTGCAGTAAATGCTATCAAAGGGGCGGCATCAAACCGCGACAGGTCCACAACGCAGTCGCAACCTCGGCAGTCCGCGCGGCAGGGGTGTCGGCGGCTAGCCGTCGTTGATCATATAGAAGCCACAGCCATGCCTCAGCATGTGCGGGTTGATCCGGGGCAGGGCTGCTGACAGGCTGCATTGCTCCAGGAGCTTGTTGACGGTGCTGCGGGCGAAGGGGCTTCCACGCTCGGACACAAAGAGCCGGGGCAGCTCACTCTCACGCTCTCGAAGGTATCGTCTGAGAAGCCTGAGCTCGTCACCGGCAATCGGGTGCATCCCGTCGATCCCGTTCTTGGATCGCTTCACGAATACCGTAGCCTGTTCCAAGTTCAGCTGCTCAAGCTTGATATGGCAAAGCTCCGACACGCGTAGGCCGTGACGGTAGAGCATCAAAATGATCAGCTCGTTGCGAGCTGGGTTCTTGGTCTTTCGTGCCGCCCTACGCAGGGCCTCGACCTCACTGGCCGTGACCCAATTTTCACCTTGTTCACGTAACTTTCTACAAAATATAAGCTGGCGTCCTGCCTGAGCCTTCCTGAATGCCTAACAAAATAGGGCCAGGGGCAATAGGACTCATATTTATTTTGTAGAATGTGGCAAGTGATGTCCCAGCCCGTGCCTCTTGGGGGATTTCCCAACTTGCAATGCACGCTTAGATAGAGTTGCTAGGTCAATGCAGAGGTGAGTTGTAAAGCGAAACGGATATCATGAGGAAATTTGGGCCCTATTTGATTTTTATGATGCTAGTTAGCGTTGTAGGAATGTCTGGTTTTCTGTGGTTCTTCCCCCTCCCAGATCAGGCTATCCGAAGAGGATATGCCAATCTGTATATGGAAAATATTTCAGCAGAGCACACAGAAATTTTGGACTCGCTTGAATGTGTTCCTGAAACTGGAGGTTATTTTTCTCGCCGGTTGGTGTACCTATGTTCAATTGATTCCAGTTGCTCGAACACAATTAGCCACCGAATGATATTTGACAGGTTTCGTGGGGCAAGCCATGGCCCAGATCAGTTCTATGTTCGATTTGCACGAGATTGTTTTCAGATGCTCAACCAGTCTTCTGCAGGGTCAGCGCTAGAACAATTGGACAGAGGAGGATAATCAGTGGGAGGTGTCGAGTCGAGTGATGATAGGCGGATCGTCATGTTACCCTTCAACACATCGATCACGCCCTTTTCGGTCTCAGGTACCTTTGGCAAAGTGGCAGTGGGCTGCTCAACTGTAATCGGAACAAAGGACACACCACAGAGGTTTGGCAGCACAAACTTGCCGGCCCGCACAATACGCCGCCATTCAGACAAATGATTGGTGCGCATTCCATAGCCCCGCGCAACCGCATTCACCGTCGCACCATCAACCAGCGTCTTGGCAGCAATCTGCGTCTTCATATCGCGCTGCCAGCAAGGACACTTACGACGACCAATGGTCGCATCTGTGAGAACCTCAATCGCACCGTCCATGGAGAAAGTCCCTCAAATCCATGAGGCACGGGATCGCGTATCAACACGTCACACGACATCTGGGGCCTAAGCCGCGCTTACAATTAATCTACTAAATAGACGAATTGGGATACCAGATTGCAAGGTGACGTTGCCTCTTTCAGTAATTAAATATTGCTGGCAGAAAAGGTTAGGTGGTTGCGATACGTGATATTTGGTTATCTAGTTTCCATGTTGCCCGCGGCCTGACATGCCGCCAAAACACTTTCACGGGAAGCCTTGCTTTGGCGTACTTTACTCCTTCGATCTTAGTATGGTCGCGTTCGGCTACGATAAGATTTCGGTGAACAATCCAGACGAGGCGTAAAATAAGCTACAGCGCGAAATCTATATCAACACCTTACCAGTCTTGTTCGCCAGCCCAGCGTTCTACGGTGCCCTGTTCTAGCGCACAATTACGCGGCTTGTTCATCGGTGGTTTACTGCTGATATTTTTCTTAACACTCACCGCGTAAATTGTGCGTTGCTTGTGTGAGTATTTGCGATTTTTACGTCAAGCTTTTTTGAGAGCTGCTCACTGACAGCATATGCCCGTTTCACTTCTGTATGATGACCAGCCACCACAATAATGGGCACATCTGGATCAAGCTCCGACGTCATTTTGCTTACCGCTTGCGCGGCTCCGCATTGGTACATGTTGCAAATTGTGGAGCGCATCTCGCGAGGAAGAGCACAGCCTGTAGAGGTGTGATAAAAACATGAGTTCTTAACGTGGTTTTCTGGAACATGTTTAACGTATGCATCGATGACGTGCGCAAGCGATTTCGTGCCCAAATAGTGCGCTGTACGATATATGGCGTCCTCTTTCAGATACGCCAGATTTTGTGTGCCACGCGAGCAGCAGGATCCTTCGCATGTTTCACATGTTTTTGCCAACCTCAGACTAACGTCTGCTGTCCCGCTATCTTGCGGTGTCGTATCGCTGGCGAGGTAGTCCTCGACAGACAAGGGTTGGTCCGCATTGTTGATCAAAGACCGGATTCGTGCGGTTAGGGCTTGCGAAACATCTGCGCCCACAGCGTCGATTTCATTTTCAAAACCAGGAACTTGCATGATCTTCGCCGCAGGGACTGTGGCATTTGCGTTATATGCGTGTAGAATTTGCCTAAAGCCCTCAACGGTTGGATTATTTACGTCAAATGCGGTTTTTTCCGCAAACCAGCGCACCAGTTTCCGAAAGCTTTCTTGGTCGATACAATCTGTTCCCTGTGCCCAGCCATCCACCAACGCGTCAATATGGTCAAATTGTGGGCCGGGATAGGTCCTTAACAGTGCGCGTGCTGTGACCATTACGTCCCAGCCGTAGGGACGCAGGGTCGACATCTCGAAATCTATACCAAAAAGCGTTCCATCCTCGGCACGGATATAGTTGCCAAAATGGGGATCGTCTTTTGCGACTATTCGAGTGTCCAATGTGAGGCCTTCTAGGAAATCTGCCTCCGGGTCCAACGCTGCCTGTTCGATGACCCCGCCATAATTCACAAGGTAATCCCGCCAGTTTTTATGTTGCTTTTTGCCAGCCTCGGAAAAGGCGTCGACCTTTAGAATTGATTGGGCGTATTTTGCCAGCCACTGGCCAACCTCGCGACTGGCGGCGACTATGTTGTCCGGGGTGACGGTTGCATGCAGTTCCGAGCCCACGATCCAATCTGAAATATACCAGTTTTCAGTCGTGTCAAAATCATAGAGCCGCGGTGCAAGGCCTGTGTCATTTAATGCGCCTAGCAATTGAGTTTCCCGGCTGCAATACCCTGCGAGCCGTTCTGTATTTGGGTTGTAAGCCTTGATCCGCTTATGGGTATCGCCTGTCCAAACATGCAAGATAAAGCAATAGGGATTAAAGGCTTGCACCTTGACTTCCAAGGTTCCTACTTTTGATGTATCCTCATTAAAGACAGCTTTGATCCGGTCTGAATTTGCAGCAAGCCAGGCTTTTATATCCTGCGGCTCAAAATTCCCACCACTGTTGGCCATATGATAGTCGCTCCTGTGCTGCCGCTCGATCGCACTTTGAAATACATGACGGTTTTCGCGCCATTTCAGAATATTACGATGTCATCATTACAGCAAGTTTATGTGGCGTGAAGCAGGCATTTTTATGGTTAATGAGGACGAGCCTTTCAAGCGCCGTCGATCAAGATTCATGAAATCCTATTAGTTTTTAATTTTGCTGAAGAAGAAACCAAATTGAAAATCTTAACTATTGAATTTATGTATGTATTTTCCGTTTTGTATCAAAGAGCAGGCATTGCCAGGGCTGCTAATGCCGCGCGCAAAGTCCCTGGCTGTTGAGACTCACAAAGCGAAGGTCATAACAGAACCCGGACCCCACGATGTGTATATTATGTAACAAAAGTATTGGCATCATTCTTTGTGAACTCGCTGCGTTAGATGTGCGCAGTCTCGGCCAGCTTTATCGGCTGGATTGAACCTTCGAAGACCACATGGATCGACCTGACTGTTTTGGAAAGAGGTGATTGCAAGGGTGTTTATTAGAAAAATGACCAATCTATTGTCCGTCAAACGCCGCAGTCGTGCCTTATTCGAGGGGCATGTATTTGGGGACGTATAACTGATCGGAGTGCGGTATGGACCGCCTGATGGAAATGGAAGCCTTTGCAAATGTGGTGGACCAAGGCGGGTTTACGGATGCGGCTCGCAAAATGGGTATGTCCAAGTCAGCTGTTTCTAAACATATTTCATCGCTAGAAGCGCGTCTTGGCGCGCGCCTTTTGAACAGAACCACGCGTCGGGTCAGTCCAACTGAAATCGGATTGGCGTATTATGACCGCGCAAGACGGGTTTTGAACGATGCCGGCGAAGCAGATGCCTTGGTGGCATCTTTTCGAGCGGCGCCGTCTGGGTTGTTAAAAGTGGCTGCTGCAAATGATTTAAGCCCACAATTTATCAGTGCCCTCGTTACCAAATTCCTTGCAAAATTTCCTGAAGTAAATGTCACGATGTTGGTTGTAGATGAGTCCGTATCGGCCAGTTCCGAGGATTTCGACGTGAGTTTGCGTATTGGTGAGCCGGATGATCAAACGTTCCGAAGCCAACATGTGACCCAAGCGACAAAGCGGCTTATTGCGTCAAAAGGCTATCTGCAAAAGCATGGTATTCCAAAACGGTTGGACGAATTAAGCAACCACCGGTTGCTTCATTATACCTATCCAAATTCCGATCATGTGTGGTCTATCAAAGCACCATCCGGAGAAGTGCGTCAAATCAGAACGTCTGGTGCGCTTGCGATCAACGATGATCATTCTCTATTGAATGCGTGTATCGCCGGTGTTGGAATTGCATATTTGCCGTCGTTTATCTTTAAAGACGCGATGGCCGAGGGACTGGTGGTGGATATAATGCCTGCGTTGCCAGTGGAAACATTGTCGATTCATGCTGTGTACCATCCCAGTCGAATCATTCAGTCCAAGGTGAGCGCCTTTCTCGATTTTCTTAAACTCAGTTTTGCAGAGGGTGCAGAAGCCGGGTG
>JAQXDR010000058.1 GCA_029251265.1 Pseudoprimorskyibacter sp.
CACCCGCTCCACTTGCTCCGGCCAGCTTTCCCTCGCCAGAAAACATAGATCGTACAAGCTGACCATCGACGCCTCGCGCTTCCTGCTTCGGTCCCATCATCGCAAAATTCTCCAATCCCCAAAGGAATTGAATCAGCGAATGCACGACCAATCAAGCAAGAGTTTTTCAACAGAATTGGCGCATATCGGCGCGTTTCTTACCCATTCAGCAGTTCCGTTGTTGGCATTTTCGGCAAGGCTGCATATCAGCGTTGTAATGTTTTCAACGCTCGATAACCTTCACATTGCTCGGAATGATCAGGTCGGCCTCGGTCATGGAAATCACCTCTTCTATTGAGGTCGTTTCGGCGTATTCCAACAGGACCAAACCGTGCGCAGTTGGTTGAATAACAGCGCGTTCGGTAACGATCAGATCGACGGATCGCGATGACGTTATGGGGTACGTACATTGCGGGACGATCTTGCTGACACCTTTCGCGGTGTGCGTCATTGCGACGATGACCTTGCGGGCACCGGTGACGAGATCCATAGCCCCGCCCATACCGGGAACAAATTTGCCGGGAATTTTCCAGTTAGCAAGCAACCCACGACCGTCAACCTGCAACCCGCCGAGAACAGTCAAGTCGATGTGTCCGCCGCGGATCAGACCAAAGCTCGTCGCGCTGTCAATCGCGGCGGCACCAGGTATTGCAGTGATATAACCGCCGCCCGCATCCGTTAGATCTCGATCTTCCATGCCTGTCGGGGGCGGGTCGCCAAGGCCGATAACGCCGTTTTCGGCCTGGAAGAAAATACCCTGATTTTCCCCGGTGTATTGCGCCACCAAGGACGGCAGACCAATGCCGAGGTTCACGAGAGTGCCGGGGCGCACTTCTTTCGCGACGCGTTGCGCGATTGAGGTTTTGGCGTCCATCAGCTTGGTCTTTTCAGCAGGTGGTCGACTAGCACGCCGGGGGTGCGCACTGCGTCTGGGGAGATCATGCCAACCGGAACAATGTGATCGGCTTCGCAGATGACGGTATCAGCGGCCAGCGCCATGATCGGGTTGAAGTTCTGTGCGGTCAGAGCGTATTCGAGATTGCCAAAATAATCCGCCTGCCGTGCGGCGATCAATGCGACGTCAGCACGCAAGGGTGGTTCAAGTAGGTAGTTTTGATCGTCCACGCATACGATCTGTTTTCCGGTAGCAACCTCGGTCCCCAGCCCGGTCTTGGTCAACACTCCACCCAGACCCACACCCGCCGAGCGTATCTGTTCGACAAGGGTACCCTGCGGCACCAGTCTGACCTCCAACGTCCCATTATTCATCAGCTGTTGCGTTTCAGGGTTCAGGCCGATGTGAGACACGATGCAGGTCTTGATGCAACCGGCTGAGACCAGCTTGCCGATCCCCTTTTCTGGCATCGCTGTGTCATTGGCGATCAGGGTCAGCCCGGTGCGCTGTGACGTGGCGATCGCGTCGATCAAACGGTTGGGCGATCCCACCCCCATGAACCCGCCAACCATGATCGTCGCCCCGTCAGGAATGAGATCAGCGGCGGCCTGAGGCGATAGGACGGGTTTCATAGGCTAGCAATCTCGGCCACGCGGGCAGCGTTGTTTGCGGCACGATTGCCTGCGGCATTAAAGAGGTTGTTCTCAAACCCGACCCGCGCTTTGCCACCCAGATCGAAGGCGCGCTTTAGACAGTCGGTTTCTGTAGGCCCGAACGCACAGACCGCCCAATCAACGTCTGGTACGGCTTGCGTCAACTGCTGGACCAAAGGAGACAGAGCATCAGGATCAGAGCGCTGACCGGTGGTATAGCGCCCAAGAACAAGCAGCCCCTGCACATCGTCCTGCGGCACACGGCCAGCGGTGACTTCGCGGCTCAAAAGCGCAATATCGTCTGCATCATAGAGGATATGCTGCACCGAGATGCCCGCCTCGTGCGCCCAGTTGTAGAAGTCGCGCGCAGTCCCTTCTGCCAGCATTTCGCGCAAGGAGATCGAAACCGCGCTTGGCATAACGTCAATCACGACCTGGCGCTGCTCGGCGGGCGCGTACCTTCCCACGGCCTCGGTTGTTATTTGCACCAGCATGTTCGGTTGAGCCTTCGCCATCTCTGCCAGCAATTCCCGGTAGAGGCCTGCATCGAGCACATGCGTTCCATTCACGTCACGCACATGGGCATGTAAACCAGTGGCCCCTGCATCCCAGCAAGCGGCTGCGGTCGCAACCGTTTCCGAGATGTCAATTGGCAGTTCCGGATGATCAACCTTGGTGCGCCGTGCGCCATTGGGTGCGACCATGATGTGGGGAAGCGGTGTCATTGCGCCAAAGCCGTTTTGATTGCGAGGCCCAGCTTTTCGACCAGCTCATTAATCTGATCCTCAGATATGATAAAGGGCGGTGCCAGCAGGACGTGATCACCTTGCCGCCCATCTATCGTCCCACCCATGGGGTAGCACATCAGCCCGTGCTCCATCGAAGCGGCTTTGATCTTTTTGTTAATTGTGCGGGAGGGATCAAACGGGTCTTTCGTGCTACGATCCGCAACCAGTTCCAGCCCCCGGAACAACCCGCGCCCGCGAATGTCACCGATATGGGGGTGCTGACCAAAGGCCGCTTCCAATCGCGTTTGCACAATATCGCCCAACGCACGCACGCGCGAGATCAAATCACCACCGGTAAGTTGCGTGACAACCGCCTGCGCCGCCGCCGTGGCCATCGGGTGGCCCAGATAAGTATGCCCGTGTTGGAAAAACCCACTGCCATTCGCGATGGTTTCAAAGATTTCAGATGAGCACATCATCGCGCCAATCGGCTGGTACCCCGCGCCGAGCCCCTTGGCGACGGTGACAATATCGGGCTGGATATCATCGTACTCGCTGGCAAACAGATACCCAGTTCGGCCCATGCCGCACATGACTTCATCGAGGATCAGCAAAATGCCGTTGGCGTCACAAATCTCGCGGATGCGTTTGAAATAGCCGTCGATGGCGGGCACAGCCCCAAGGGTCGCGCCGACGACAGGTTCAGCGACAAACGCCATAACGCTGTCGGCACCAAGGCGGTCAATCTCGGCCTGCAATTCATTGGCGACGCGCTGGCCATAGTCATATTCCGTCTCGCCCGCGTCTTGCCCGCGATAGACGTAGCAAGGCGCGATGTGGCTCACCGCGATCAGCAGGGGGTCGAACTGCTTGCGACGCCATGCGTTGCCACCGGCGGCCAAGGCGCCAAGGGTATTGCCATGATAGCTTTGACGGCGCGCAATGATCCGGTGGCGATTGCCCTCACCTTTTTCCAGAAAAAACTGACGGGCAAGTTTGATTGCGGCCTCTACCGCCTCTGATCCGCTGGAGACTATATAAGCGTGATTCACCCTTTCGGGAGCGTGCTGCACCAAAAGGTTTGCGAGTGATTCTGTCGGTTCCGAAGTGAAAAACCCGGTGTGGGCGTAAGCAATCTGGTCCAATTGGGCGTGCATGGCGTCACGCACGATTTGGTTTGAATGCCCAAGGCAGGACACAGCGGCACCGCCACAGGCGTCGAGGTATCTCTTCCCAGTCTTATCAATGATATAGCACCCATCCCCTTTAACAGCGGTTGGCAGATTCGCGCGGGATGTTCGGTGGAAAACGGCAGTCATTTTAGCATTCCGATTCTGTTTGATAAGTAATCATATTTGCAATTATACCTTATATGCAAATTTATTTTCATATTGATGAAGACAGGACAAGAGGTCCGTTCAATCCTAGGGAGGACATATGAATACCTTTAAGAAAATGGCCGCAGCAGCGGCCCTCGCCCTAACTGCAACAAGCGCTATTGCCGAAGACCTGATCGTCGCCACTGACACTGCGTTTGTGCCATTTGAGTTCAAACAAGATGGCGAATATGTCGGTTTTGACATCGACATGTGGGACGCGATAGCCGCCGATTTGGGCGTCACGTATGAACTGCGGCCAATGGATTTCAACGGCATCATTCCGGCCTTGCAGACAGGTCAGGTTGACGTAGCACTGGCTGGAATAACGATCAAAGAATCGCGTCAAGAAGTCATCGACTTTTCAGACGGCTATTATGACAGCGGCTTCCTGCTCATGGTACCATCAGACAGTGACATCACAGGCGAGGCAGATCTTACTGGCCGTTCAATTGCGTTGAAAACAGGTACGTCTGCGGCCGACTATGCGAACGAGAACTTTGGCGAAAGTGAGTTGCGCTTGTTCCCGAATGTTGACAACGCTTACCTCGAATTGCGCACGGGCCGTGTGGATGCAGCAATGCACGACACACCAAATGTCCTTTACTACATCGCAAATGCAGGTAACGGCGACGTAAAAGCCGTCGGCGAGCAGATGTTGGCACACGAGTATGGCATTGGTTTCCCAAAGGGCAGCGAGTGGGTTGAGCGTGTAAACGCATCACTTGCCGCCATGAAGGAAGATGGTCGTTACGACGCGATCTTTGCTAAGTGGTTCGACGAAGCGCCCACCAACTAATCCCAACGCAACCAGCCCGCGCTGATATCGGCGCGGGCGATCCATAAGGAGGACGCGATGCAGGTCGACTGGTCCATCATGTTCGACTTTATCCCGCAGTTGATTGCTGGGGCCAAAGTCACAATCTACATCACGGTTCTGGGCCTCATTGGGGGGATCATCCTTGGCGTCATCGCTGGATTGATGCGCGCGTATAGCGGCAAAATCCTCAACGCTATCGATTTTACCTATATCGAGTTGATCCGTGGCACCCCGATCGTTGTGCAGGTCATGTTCCTTTATTTCGTGCTGCCCGTCCTGGCTGATATCCGCATTGATCCGATGTCTGCCGCCGTACTGGCCATTGTCGTGAACGCAGGCGCTTACATCGCTGAAATCGTGCGCGGTGCGTTTCTGTCCATTCATAAGGGCCTGACCGAAGCGGGCCTTGCCATCGGGATGCCGCATTGGCAGGTCTTGCTTTACATCGTGGGGCCACTGGCCTTCCGCCGATTGATCCCGCCCCTTGGCAACCAATTCATCGTAAGCCTGAAAGACACATCACTGTTCATCGTGATCGGCGTGGGCGAACTGACCCGCACAGGCCAGGAAATCATGGCCGCGAACTTTCGCGCCGTGGAAATTTGGACCGCAGTTGCGATCTGTTACCTCATCATGACAGGCACCATGACCATCGCACTCAGGGCCGTCGAAAAGAGAATGAAAATCCTATGAGCTTCATTGAATTCAAAAACATCTCCAAGGCCTTTGGCCCCTTGCAGGTCCTGACCGAGGTTGATCTGTCCATAGAGCAGGGCGAAGTCGTCGTGCTGATCGGGCCGTCAGGATCAGGTAAATCCACGCTGCTGCGTTGCATCAATGGGCTGGAGATGATCACGGGTGGCGATCTGGTCGTGGATGGACTGTCCGTGCACGCAGGCAAGAAAACCCTGCGCGAGATCCGGCAAGAGGCTGGAATGGTGTTCCAACAGTTCAACCTGTTTCCTCAGATGACCACCCTACAGAACGTCGCCCTTGGCCCACGCAAAGTGCGGGGTGTCGCGAAGGCGGAGGCTGAGAAACAGGCGCAAGAATTGCTCGACAAAGTTGGGTTGTCTGACAAAGGCGAGCACTACCCGGCAGAGCTTTCGGGCGGTCAGCAACAGCGCGTCGCCATCGCCCGCGCCTTGGCCGTGAAACCCAAGGTCATGCTGTTTGACGAACCCACGTCGGCGCTTGATCCTGAACTAAAGCAAGAGGTTTTGAACGTCATGCTGCAGTTGGCCAAGGAAGGCATGACGATGGTTGTGGTCACCCATGAGATGAGCTTTGCTAAGCAGGTTGGCACACGGCTGATCTTCATGGAGCACGGCAAGATCGCCGTCGATGATGATCCCCGCACGGTGATCGACACACCGCCGAACCCGCGCATGAAGGACTTTCTGAGCCATGTCGAATAACAAGAACCCAATCGGTTGGCTTAGCGTATCCGGCACCCCATTCGACATTGGGAATGCGATAGGTGCGCAAGGGCGCGCGGCGGTACACAGGCATCTCGTCCAGTCGGAGATTTGGGCCAAGATCACAGCGCCGAATAATGCCGAGGTCATCGCCCGGTTGATGCGGTATACAGAAAGCCGCTTTCCTGAAATCCACGAAGAGTTGCTCGGCTTGGCGCAGGGACTGCAGTTGCCTTTCGACGATGTCTTTGCGTGGAACTGCCGGGGTGACATTCTTGCCTCCGTTCCGGACGGCTGCACGACAATCCAGACCCCGTGCCAGGCATTGGCTGAAACGATCCAGATTAGCCACAACGAGGACGGGCTGCCGTTCTTTCGGGGGCACTGCTTCATTCTGGATGCTAAGCCCAAATCATCCATGGCCTTCCGAGCCTTTTGCTATCCAGGATCTCTGGCCGGTCACACTTTCGGTTGGAATGATGCTGGATTGACGCAAGCCGTGAACAATCTGCGATTACGGCATGTGGAGGCCCAGACCCCGCGCATGGTCTTGGGGCGTGCCGTTCTGTCGTCAGAAACACTGCAAGATGCGGTGAATGTCCTGTCCCACAACCCGAAGTGCGGCGGGTTCCACATGACCTTGGCCCAAACTGGAAACCCGGAGCTGCTCAGCGTCGAATATGGCGGCGGCGAAGTTTCCGTGACCCAGATCACTTCCCGCAGCGGCCACGCCAATCATGCGCTGCATTTGGCATCTCAGGGGCAAATCACGACGCAATCTTCAGCAAACCGCCAAGCAACGGTTGAGCGCTTGGTGACAAGAGGTGACGTGACAGACCTCGATATACTGCGCGATACATCTGGCCCCGGTCTGCCGATCCGCCGCGACGCACCAGACGACCCCGATCAAGAGAACACCCTTGCAACATGCCTGTTTACCGTCTCTAAAACAGGGGTTGAGTGGAGGGTCTACGGTGAAAAAGAAAGACGAGCAGTCTATCAAAGCGAACGAGAGATCGCCTGAAGCACCACCGACAAATATCGAAGAGCTGCGCGCGCTGCTGATCGATATCACAAAGGGCGAAGCGTCGCAAAGCCTTGGGGCCAAGGCGCGCGATGCATTTGGCAAGATTTTGGACGTTCAGGACAGCACCGATCTGCTATCGATCACAACACTATCGGAACGGATCGACACCAACCCCTCGACCATAACCCGCTTGGCCAAGGCGCTTGGGTATTCGGGGTTTGGCCCGTTTCAAAAGGCGCTGCTCGCCACCCGCTTGCAACAACCGGGGTCCTTTTATCTTAACCAGGCGCAATCGGTGATCTCGAACGCAGATCAGCCCATCAAACAACGCGCGGCCCAGCTTTGTCATGAAAATCAGGCGAATATCGACTATTTCGTCGAAAACTTTGACGCCGAGAGCTTCGAGACAGCCGTCAAGCTGATCACCGAGGCACGGCGCGTGACCATTTATGGCATTCGTCAGTTTCACTCGCTCGCGGCATTCCTGACCTATGGGCTCAGGTTGATCCGCTCAGATGTCACCATTCTGGATGCAAACGGTCTGGGTGTTGCTGAAGAGATCGGGGCCATGGGCGCAGGCGACGTCTGTATCGTGGCCAGCGTCGCGCCCTACTCGAGCCAGGTCGTCTTTGCGGCGCAAGTTGCACATGAACAAGGGCTTGATGTCATAGCCATCACCGACCTCGCAAGTTCGCCGCTTATTACCAACGCAAAAGCAGCAATCTTTGCACCACATCAAAGCAGCTTCATATCAAACTCGATCACCAGTTTCTTTGCTGTTGCGGAGTGCGTCATCAACGCTGTGGCGGCGTCCAATTCCGAACAAACGGAACAGGCCCTTATCGCCCGCCAAGACCTTATCAAACGCCTGAACATCGAAGATCGTTGACCAAAAATCCTATTGTTCGCCAACTGAGGTAATTGTCTACTTGCGAGGCTAGCGGACGTTCGTAAGCACTGCAGCATCATGCATAATGGGCTCTCACCAGGCATTTACTGCAAAATGCACGAAGGTCCGCTTTATCTGAAACAGGAACGGTGCCTGCCTCGTTTGAGGCCAAACGCCGGCCGCT
>JAQXDR010000067.1 GCA_029251265.1 Pseudoprimorskyibacter sp.
TATGATAATTTCGAGCAATTTCTTGACCTCGAGGCAAAGGAATATTTTGACCTAGATAACACGATGGAACGGGTAGTTCCTATTTTGATGCGTGTGGCGGCCCCAAAAGACAAAGACATCAATCTTGACGAGCACCGCTCTAATATCATGTCGCTATTGCACGACATGACACAAACCTTTGGAACAGATGTTTTCAGCGATGACCTTGAAGAGCTTTTCATTTACCTATCCGGGGACTGTCCAGATAGAGGTATGCTCGCTTTCTTGTCTCGGATCGTAGTTTATTTACGAATGCCCATTTGTGGCGATGCCGCCCAATTACACCATTTCTTGTCACGCTACTCCGTTGCACTGACACCGCTATGGGTTGGACCGAGGCTAAAGATTGGAGATGATGTGAGCCCCGCAAAGCCTGCCGCGAACAATCCCCCAGGCACAAGTGATGCGTCTCATGCCAACGATCCTGTCATCGGAGTTATCGACGATGGGATAGGATTTCTGAACCAAGCATTTTGCAATCACGGACTTACCCGCATAGATGCTATCTGGCTTATGAAGCGTCCTGACCGCGCCAGCCACGGATACAAAATCGCGCGATGTTTAACCGGTGCGCAGAACATTGATGGTCTGATCGATCAGGTCCGCCGTGGAGAAAAACTAGAATCTGAAATCTACGATGCATTAAATCGCTCGTTATATGCGCACGATACTTATCATGCGACAAGCCGTGTTGTGACCCATGGCACTCATATGCTTGGATTGGCAAGCGCACGATCCACATCTTTGCCCAATGGCATCCGCGATCTACTTGCTGTCGAACTACCGCCGTTTTCCGTACGCGACATGACCGGGCATTATCTTGCCTTTTTTGCTTATTTAGGGGTGCGGCTCATGCTGCGCCGAATGATTCAGGCCCATAAACGCCCCAATCATCCCCCGCGCCCTTTAATTATAAATTTTAGCATCGGGATGCTGGCGGGTCCAAAGAACAACACCGGTGCCTTTCCAAGGGAATTCCTATCCGAAGTGGACAGCTACAAAATAGCCACGCAAGGCAACGTCACGGGTGTATTTTCATTTGGCAACGCTGGAAAGAATCGACAAGTAGCCACAATCGATCTGTCACAGGGCATCAGCGCCCCACTTGATTGGCGAATAATACCTGACGACCGCACTGCAAATTTTTTGGAACTGCGCGGTCCCAGTGACCTCGAGGTAGCAATAGAATACATAGCAGACTGCGATGGCCCAAGTCTCTTTGTGCGTCCTGCGACGGGACATTTCCAAGATATCAAAAAAAATGGGCGTCTGGCTGCACGCATATATGGCAATTGGTCCATGATTTCACCAGTAGATCGTATTACGGCCACCTCATCAGATTGGTGTTTTGGTGGCGCAGATATGGTACATAAAGCTGATGGCTTGATAGTTGCCCTTCGCCCTACACATGATCACTTGCACCCCATCAGCGACGCTCCAGGTCTTTGGCGTGTTCATCTCAGGTCAGCCAAAGCAGGAACGGTGATCTGCCAAATTCAATCAGGCGATACGCCATCTGGCTATTTGAATCACGGACGCCAGTCCTTTTTCGAGGACCCGCAACCGACCGATGTAGATCCAGTCACGCCACAAGGCAGCTATTCTGCGATGATTCCCAAAAGCCCCGATCATTTTAGTGTGACGGCTCTGCGCTGGAGACAGTCTGACGCATCAGATCACAGGATGCCTGATGCCGCCCAAGGGGGATTTTTCGAGATCAGCGCTGCAGACGCTGCCATTGTCGTCGAAGATCATTTCCGGGCTGGGGGTTTGAATGGGCTAGGTACATTGTCTGGTACCACCGCTCGAATAGGCGGCACCAGTGCAGCCGCGGCACGTTATACTGCATATTTGGCCACTCGTTGTCATACATGAACAGATCTTAAAAGAGACACGGTCACCCAGCTAAACTGTGACGCAGACCTGCCAAATCCCGTATGTGTTCCGGCCCCATACCACAGCAACCACCAATCAAAGATACCCCACGATCAAGCCACCTTTGACAGTCCAATGCGTAAGATTCGGGGGGTGCCGTTGTCTCAAATTTACACGAATCGCCCTCAAACTCTCCTGAATGGGCATAAACACCTACAAACCGGTCCCAATGCTGGGCCACTACATCAAGACACGCATCAATATACTCAATTCGCGTGTGCATTATGCTAACCAGAGGCACATCAGTGCGACGCAATGCCACCAGAGCATCCACCAGAGTATCTTCGTTATACAACAAAAGCGCACCATCACGATTTTTGCGTAAGCTGATACCAACCCAAACTGGCAAACCTGCGGTTTGCGCTGCCCGAAGAGCGACAATCATCTTATCAATGTCGATCATCATTTCAAGCATAAGCAGATCAGCACCGGAGTCCGCCATTATCCTAGCCTGCTCTGCAACATTTTTTGCAAGCACATCCAAAGCGATGTGCTGACCCGTCCAGGACCAGTATGAGATACCACCCGCAACAAGGATATCTGGGCGTTCCGATACCGCACGCGCCTCACCTGCCAATTGAACGGCTTGGCGCATATATTGCTCAAATAGCGGTTCTTGGCCCGCATCGGCCAGCGCATGCCGACTGGTCGCAAACGTATTAGAAATGACCACCTGCGCGCCTGCTTTGATATAATCCAGATGGATTTCACGCAACAAATCAGGATGGCTTAACGTACCCCCACCATTCCATGCGTTTTCGAGCTGCGGAACGCCTCGACGTTCCAACTCAGTCCCTGTGCCACCATCGATCACGCACACATCGCCAGCTCTTAACCGTGACAGCAACCTATCGTAAACATTCATGAAACGCCCTTTTCACACAACCCGGACACAAACTGGATTTCCCTTTTGTGCCGGGGTGGGTGG
>JAQXDR010000075.1 GCA_029251265.1 Pseudoprimorskyibacter sp.
AAGGATCTGCACGGTATTGATCCAGAACGGCTTATCGCAGACGCTGCATATGGGTCAGGCCCAATGCTGGGGTGGCTGGTGGACCGCAACATCAAACCCCATATTCCCGTGCTTGATAGGGCGGTCCGGACGGATGGCACCTGATCTCGGGCCGACTTCGAATGGGACGCTGAGAGCAACCAGTACATCTGCCCTGAGGGTGAACCGCTCAAGCAATTCTGGCGCAATTATTCTGATCCGAACCGTAAACCCACAGGCAAAGGCGTCGTCAAGTACCAGGCTCTGAAGCACACCTGTCAGGCGTGCCCGTCAAAAATGAAGGGCTGTCCAAAAGCGGATGCGCGCAAGATCACCCGTGAAGAACATTAAGACGCCCGTCAGGTGGCACGCGACATTGCCAAGACCGAACAATATGCGATCTCAATGCGGCTCCGAAAGAAAGTCGAAATGCTCTTCGCCCACTTAAAGCGCATCCTCGGGCTGGGGCGATTGCGATTACGCGGGCCATGCGGCGCAAACGACGAATTCTTACGCGCAGCAACAGCCCAAAACCTCAGAAAACTGGCCAAAATCTTTCCTGCACCGCAGCAAATGCGCAAAGCCTGACAAGAAAGGCGCTCGCGCTTCATTCAAGACGCGATTTTCTGTACTCGCAACACGTTGTTTTTCTACACAATCAGCAGATTGTAGACCTTCGCTGCAAGCGCACGGGCTCTGGGGCAATCTGGCGAAAGCAGCCGTTCAATGAGAGGTCAAATCCACAAATGCTGCAACCGATCTAATTGCGGTTCAGAGTCGGTTGTGTTGAAAAAATACAATTTCAGGCCTGATCTATGAATTTTCCCGCCGTACAGGTCGATTAGCTAATTTTGGCGAGGGGGTCGGTCAAAATCGGTCAAAGGATTTTATAACCTGCATCCTCCACTCTGATTCATGATCCAACCTAACTTTTACAATTTCTGCTGTTCAGGCAGAAAATCTCGATTTCCAGATTTCAGAGTTTTTCAACACAATCAGCCCAAAGTTACCAAATTTCCTGATGGAACCAATGGCCGCTCCTGCGCAGTGATGGCCTTGATCTGCGCCATCTTCACAGCATCGTTCGCTGCAATTCCCATCATCGACATTACATCAAGCCCGTAATACGTTGATGCAGAGTATTCTGAAATATTTTTACCGAGGTTCATAATGTCCCAAACGATTTTTGTCACTGGTGCCACCGGCTATATCGCCAAACACCTTATTTTTCAGCTTCTCGAAAAAGGATACACGGTACGTGGTTCGGTCCGTTCTTTGGACAGTGAAGATGCGCTGCGGACTGATATGATTATTGCGGGGATTCCAGAAAAAACAGTTACGGACAAACTGTCATGTGTGGCATTAGATCTTGAGCATGACATGGGTTGGGACACCGCGTTGACTGGCGTTGATGCCTTGATGCATACCGCTTCCCCTTTTCCGCTGGACGCCCCAAAAGACGAAGAGACGTTGATCCGACCTGCAGTGGATGGAACGCTGCGCGCCCTGAAGGCTGCACAAACCGCAGGCTTAGATCGTGTCATACTGACGTCGTCAGTGGCCGCCATTATCCACTATCCTCAAAAAACTGACGTTGCGGCATTTGACGAAACGGATTGGGCTGACACAAAAACGTCAACGGCGTATCCAAAGTCCAAAACGTTGGCCGAACAAGCCGCTTGGGACTTCGTCGCGAATGATGCTCCAGAAATTGCTTTGACGACCATTAATCCTGGTACGGTGCTTGGGCAACCTATCGGGCAGCGGTTTGGAGCGTCTTTGGCAATCGTAGAGCGGACATTATCCGGTAAAGACCCGATGGTCCCGAACATAGGCTTTGCTTGCGTGGATGTGCGGGACGTGGCCGCCTCTCACATCGCGGCGCTTGAGCATCCCAATAGCGCGGGCGAACGATTTGCTTGCTGCGGCGGGTATTTGGAACTCTCTGAGTTTTCGGCGATCCTTAAGGCTCAATACCCAGATCTGAAAATCGCGACACGCGCGGCACCAAATCTCCTGATGCGCATTCTGGCGCTATTTGATCCTACGATCCGTGGGATCGTTCCGATGCTGGGTCAGTGTTCCAAAGTCAGCAGTGCCAAAGCACAGGCGCAACTCGGGATCGAGTTTCGCGATGTTTCTGAAAGCCTGTTAGAATCAGCAGCATTCTTGCTTAAACAAGGCCGCACTTAAGCTTAGCGTCATAACCGCAGAGAACAAAACGGCGGCTTGGGCAACCAAGAGCGCCTTATCTGCCGTCAGCACCCTTGGGACAGATTTGCGGATACGGTTTAACCGAAATATTCGATTTACTCCAGTCACTCGAAGATGTCGGTTTCATTTCTCAGGATGTGCTTGAGGTAGGTGGACTTCGGAACGAGACCCGCCTTTTCTTCGAGCTTTGCTAGCTCAGCCGGTGTCAGCTTGATCGCAACCACTTCGGACTCTTTGTCCGCTGGTTTCTTAGGCTTTCGACCGGTCGTCTTGGGTGCCAGGATGGA
>JAQXDR010000089.1 GCA_029251265.1 Pseudoprimorskyibacter sp.
CGTTAATCTGTGGCCTTAGCGCGAAGGACAATATGCGGTCCAGAATTACCGCAGCGGTCGTTTCGGGACAGACTGTTGAGGCGGCGTAGCAAACACAGCAAGACGTCAACCTACCAGCCCGAAGTGGAGCGCGCCTTTCAGATCCTGCGCCCAAAGATCGTCGGTTTTTATCGGAAAGACTATGACGTGTTTGGCTACGATCCCGATGGGAACTGATCCTTGCATTGGTGCACTGGGGGGGCGGAGAGTGATCAGCTTCAATTGAGAGACCCCTGCATTTGTAGATCCCCGGGGTCGGCAACAGATTAATGATCAAAAACAGCGCATGTACTTTGACGTCGTGAACCTGAAAGAATGGCTATGATAGTCGACGCTCCCGTTATTGGACCACAAAAGGCAGGGCGAACCGCCTGCATCCAATGCGGACAGAGCACTCTTACAAGACCTGCTAGATTGGGCTCAACGAACCCTCATTATTTGAGGTAAAGCGTCAGAGGTTTTTGATATTTTTCCATCCCGTTTTAGTGTCGGAAGGCATGTAAACTATTAACAAACCAGCTGTATGTCTGCTCCAGTCCTGCGTCTAGGTCGATCCCGGCTGTCCATCCCATCACAGCCAGTCGATCTACGTTCATTAATTTTTGAGGAGTGCCGTCCGGCTTGCTGGTGTCCGTGAGGATCTCACCCCTGAAACCCGTAATAGCCGCCATCTTGTGCGACAGTTCAAGGATCGCAATATCCGTGCCAGTGCCAACGTTAATATGGCTGAGCATGGGGTGGGTATTGGCAGCATAGGTCGCAGGATCCAGATCCATGACGAACAGTGATGCCTGTGCCATATCATCGACATGCAGAAATTCGCGCCGTGGTGTGCCGGTGCCCCATATCGTGACACTGTCGGCACCGGCCTGCGCGGCCTCGTGGAACCGGCGCATCAGCCCAGGCAGCACATGGCTGTTATCAGGGTGGAAATTGTCGCCCGGTCCATAAAGATTCGTGGGCATTACAGAACGGTAATCAACCCCGTGCTGGCGGTTGTAGCTTTCACACAGCTTAATTCCCGCGATCTTGGCCACGGCGTAGGGCTCGTTCGTGGGTTCTAATGGTCCCGTCAGCAGAGCGTCTTCGGACATGGGCTGTGCTGCTAATTTGGGATAGATGCAGGAGGAGCCAAGCTGCAAGAGCCGTGGCACCCCTGCGGCAAAGGCTTGATGAATCACATTACATTGGATCATCATATTTTCATAAATAAATTCAGCGGGGTAGGTATTATTGGCCATAATCCCACCAACACGGGCCGCCGCAAGAATAACCACATCAGGACGCGTGTCCTGCATAAAGCCCGCGACCGCGTTTTGGCTGGACAGGTCCAGTTCGGGACGCGTGCGGGTGATCAGCTCCAGCGGCTCTCCCGCGGTCTGGCGGGCTTGCAACTGACGCAGGATCGCGCCTCCCACCATGCCCCGATGGCCCGCCACATAAACCTTTGTCATTGTCTGCTCCAACAGCTTGACCCGTTCCATCTGTTAAAGGCGCCCTGTACAAGATCTTGCGAGGGTAGCCGCCCTTTATCCACGACCGAAGGCCTCCTAGAATTCCACCGAAACGGGCAGTTCCATGCCGTGCTGTTTCAGCAGGGCGTGGCGTTGCGCGGTGCGCAGATCGGCGGCGACCATTTCGGCGCACATCTCTTGCGCAGTAATTTCGGGCACCCAGCCCAGCTTTTCTTTGGCCAGCGCGGGATCGCCCAACAACGTTTCCACCTCGGCCGGGCGGAAATAACGCGTGTCCACCCGCATCACCACATCGCCCACCGACAGGGCAGGCGCCTTGTCCCCAGTGATGGCGGTGATAGTCGCGATTTCGTCTACACCTGCGCCCGAGAATGCAAGGGTCAGCCCCAGCTCAGCGGCGGTCCAAGTGATGAATTCACGCACCGAATACTGCACGCCGGTGGCGATCACAAAATCCCGCGCCTCATCCTGTTGCAGCATCATCCACTGCATACGGACGTAGTCATGGGCATGGCCCCAGTCGCGCAGCGCGTCGATGTTGCCCATATACAGGCAGCTTTCCTGCCCTTGGGCAATATTGGCCAGTCCACGGGTGATTTTACGGGTGACAAAGGTTTCACCACGCCGGGGGCTTTCGTGGTTAAACAGGATCCCGTTGCAAGCATACATGCCATAGGCCTCGCGGTAGTTGACCGTGATCCAATAGGCATAGAGCTTGGCCGCAGCATAGGGGCTGCGTGGATAGAATGGCGTGGTTTCACGTTGCGGGGTTTCCTGCACCAACCCGTAAAGTTCCGAGGTCGAGGCCTGATAAAACCGGCAGGTCTTTTCCATTCCCAGAAAACGGATCGCTTCCAGCAGGCGCAGGGTGCCGATAGCATCCACGTCGGCGGTGTATTCTGGGGCCTCAAAGCTGACGGCCACATGGGATTGTGCGCCCAGATTATAGACCTCGTCCGGTTTGATTTCAGCCAGCAGACGGGTCAGATTCGAGGTGTCGGTCAGATCACCATAGTGCAGCTTGAACCGGGCGTTGTCGACATGGGGATCCTG
>JAQXDR010000109.1 GCA_029251265.1 Pseudoprimorskyibacter sp.
CGATCCTCCATCCTGAATGATATGCTCGACATTCGCATAGCTTTGCCGCTGCACACTTGAGATGGCGTCAGACAGGGTCGTGGCCCTGTTCCAGACAGCTGTGACAACAGAGATTTTCAAAGGTTTTGACATATTTGTCTGCTTAAAACTGGAAAGAGATACTGCACTTAAAATATCGACGGTACACCGGTGTGCCCGCCTTTGGCTGGGCGATGCAGGTTCGGGGCAGGCGGCGACGTATCAGCAGTCGTGATAACAGCGACGCTCCTGAAGATTGGACAGATACGCCGCCCCCTGATCCAGATAGTTGTGAACACCATCAGAGCGACGATAAAAATCCCTGGATCTGCAGATATGCTCATGGCTTAGGACTCCCCTTCGGAATAGGATTTCTTAACCATAATAAAGTTGCCAAGAACCAGCACATCCATATCTGTCCGGTCAAAACAAGCGATTGCCTGTTCGGGCGTATCGACCACAGGTTCGTTTTCATTGAAACTGGTATTGAGCACGATGCCATAGCCTGTCCGGTCTTTGACCGCCGAGATCAGATCGTGATACAATCTGTTGCTGTCACGATCGACGCTTTGCATCCTTCCCGTGCCATCTACATGGGTAACAGCAGGGAAGACTTCGCGCCACTCCGGCTTGAACTTGACGACATGCATCATGAATGGGCTTTCGATATCTTGTTCGAAAAACCGCGCGATCTCTTCTCGTAGAACAGAGGGTGCAAAAGGACGAAAGCTTTCGCGTTTCTTGATCTTGACGTTGATGGTGTCCTTCATTGTGGGGATCGCAGGGTTGGCCAGAATGGACCGATGGCCAAGCGCGCGCGGGCCCCATTCGCTACGGCCCTGATACCAGCCAACGACAGCACCATCGGCAATATGATCTGCCGTCTTGCGCACACAGTCTTGCTGACTGCGGCATTCATAGACGGTATAGCCAGAGGCTTTGATCGCATCACGAATACGCCAATCGGGGTATTCAGGCCCCCAGAAGCCATGGGTCATGTGATATCGCTCGGTCTTTCCCAGACCTTCGTGCCAGCAATGATAGGCAGCCCCAATGGCAGTGCCATCATCAGAGGCGGCACATTGCAGATAAACCTTGTCGACATCGAAATCGCGGTAGATGCGGGCATTCATCACACCATTCAGGGCACAGCCACCGGCCATTGCCAGATTTTTGATCGGCATTTTCTTGGCGAGCGTCTCGATACAATTTGCAGCAGCGCGTTCAAAATGCACCTGAGTGGATCTTGCGATGTCCATTTCACGCTGAGACACAGGCGCCTCGCGATCGCGCGGTTGACCAAGCAGATCAATGACCTTGTCCGAAAACAGCCGCCCCAAACGCATCTTGCCATTGTCGCTTAGCTGCGCCTCAGAGAGGGCCCGGTGGGTTGAAAAGAACCCGGGGTCAAGTTTAAACCAGTCCAGACCATGCGTCTGAACGATCTGTGCCATTTGTTCGGAATAAAGATCTTCGCCATAAGGGGCGAGACCCATGACTTTGTACTCTTCACCAAAAAGATCAAAACCGATAAACTGGCACATGGCGGTGTAATAATGGCCAAGCGAATTGGGCAGGCGCACGCGATCGGTGATCTCGATCTTAGTGCCTTCGCAGCGGGCGGCCATCGCCGATGCAAAATCCCCCGATCCGTCATAAGATAAGCCTGCCGCGCTGTCGAAATCTGAAAGGTAATAGGCGCTGGCGATATGGGCCAGGTGGTGTTCGACGTTGTAGATTTCGTATTTGCAGCGTGCGGGATCTTCGCCACAAATTTCCGGCAGGTTTTTGAGCGTGACTGAGGTTTCCTTTTGACGGGAAAAAAAGCGTGCTGCTGCACCCAGCCCAACACGCGGATTTGCCAGGGCATAGCCAGCCTTGGCCATGACATTTGCACTAGGTGCGCGGGCCACAGCGACATGACTGATGTCCGATAGCCGCAGTCTGGCATCGTCGAGCAGCCAGCGGATCGCGTTTTCGGGAAAGGACATGGTGTGCTTGTTGCGTGCGCCCAGGCGTTCCTCGGCCACGGCACCCACCAGTTTTCCGTCAATCACAAGGCAGGCTGCACTGTCGGGATGAAATGCGTTTAATCCAAGAATGGCAGTCATGGGAGAATCCTTTGGCAAACAAAAGAGGGACGGAGGGATCATACTGCATGCAGCGCCTCCTGCTGAATGGGTGTGGGTGTGGGCAGCTTTACCAGATCCGTGATATAGGCCAGTCGTTTGTCATAGGTGCAGTCCAGGGCATAGGCGCGGCGGGCGGCGATGCGGTCGGGGGCATTGACGACATCTAATTGCGCCAAAGTCTGATCCAGAAGCATTGGTAAGGAGCCGTCACCTGAGCTCTGAGTCATGACCACATGGGGATTGCTGACGTGGCCCGCCTGATGGTCCATCACCACCACTTTGCCAGAGGCCAGATATTCCAGGATTTTATGCGAACTGATGGGGTTCACGCCCAAAAGCGCGCGGTCATAAGGCAGGGTCCAGATATCCACTGTGGCCCCGGCGCGGGCGATTTCAGTCGGAGGGGTGAGCCCCAGAAACTGTGTGTTAGGCTGGGCCTGCAGCGCCTGAAAAGCCGCATGGTCCGGAACGGGCAGGGGCCCCCAGAACATAAAATCTGCCTCGGAGTGAGTCTGGACCATGGTGGTAAAGGCTGGCCAGTCGATCCAACCCGCAGCCAGGTTGCCAACAAAGCCCACAACCGGCCGGTCCCGGCGCGGCGCGGGGCTGGCCTGGGCGGCCGCTTTGCGGGCCTCGATCGCATGGGGCAGGCTCAGCCCGTGGCTGATCTGATAATCGGACTGCGGGCGGTGTCCGGCCTGGCTGCAATAGCTTTCATCCAGATAGAGGAAATGGTCAGCGTCCTTGTCGCCCAGGCCATGGGGCGTGGGTTCATCCACCAGGTGAAACAGGCTCTTGCGAGCGCCAAAGGCCTTGAGACTGCGGAACTGGTAGGCATTGTCAAAATCCCACACGAGATCCAGCGGCCCCGTGGCCTGCAGGATCCGCCGCGCCTGACGGGCCATGGCCCAGTCAAACAGCCACCGGGCGCGGAATTTGATCCGATAGGGGAACCAGGTCTGATAGCGCAGATTGCGCAGACCCGGCACGTCGGTGTCGGTGATCTGCACGGCGCCCGCCTGCCCCAGGGGGCGGGGCGGATCGGCAAAGATCACCTCCCACCCGGCGGCCGCCAGGGTCCGGGCATAGTGGTGTTTCGAGACCTGAAATCCCTCCCAGGACTGGGGCGAAATGATCAGCGCGCGTGGCATGGCGTGCCCTTTTGTGGCGTACTACGTATCGCCGACTCCATATGTATCGACGCTTGGCCACGGTCGTAATGTGGTATCCAAGAGCCAGAGGACCAGCGAGGATTGGTCTCGTTCCGCACCTCACGCTCATTTGAAAGCCGCAGAGCCTGTTCATGGACCTTTTGCACCCTCTGGAGACTGGGTTTGGTCGTATTGGTTTTGGGATGGCGTGAGTGTTCTATAAAATTGGGAAGCAAGGTCTTGCATTTAGTCTGCGCAGAAATATCGTGGCACAAGTTAATTGTGTCTGGTAAAGTGTATGGCTCTGTCGGGTTCATCATCGAAAATGTGTGTACCATGGTGTGTGAGGAGTGGTTCATTGCTCGGTCTCCAAAGAAAAAGAGCGTGAAGTGCAATTTCTAATGTCATTGCTGAATTATCGCTGATCAGTACCTCGCTTAGACCTGACTGGTAGCCAAAGAGACTTCCTTGGGCAACTGTAGAAGTCCGGCCATCAAAAATTGCTGAAGAAAGCCTGGCAACGGTCCACGCCTTATTGAGGGGGGAGACGACGCCTGAGTGGGGACGACTGCCATATTGATTACCTGTGAGGATGGTTGCTGCAACATCACTATACCGATCGGGCGATCATAGCGCATCAGATGCAAAGGGCGTCTTGTCAAGCGCATCATTTCAAAGGTCCCGCGATCATCAGACCAATCAGAAACTGGACAACATAGAACCCAAAGTATACGGCCGAAAAAGTATAAATCATCAGATGAGCAGACCCACCAAGCATAAAAATGGCTAGGAACGCTGCGCCCATTACGACAGTAAAGACAATCAGTAAAAAAAGATTAAGTAACTGGTTTTCAGTAAAAAAATAAACATTTGAGACAGGAGATGATGTGGCCCGCATCAATAGCATGGGTGCCAAAATACGCGATAGTTCACCTGCTTCGCGCCAGTCAGGACCTAGGTAGAATACAGCGAGCCAAGGCGCAAAAATCAAAAAGATCACGCAGGGCACGAGACAAATAGAAAACATGCCGCCCGCAGTTTTCAGCATCAGGCGGCGACAGGAGCCTGTCCTACGATACAGCTCAGAGCCTTCGCGGCGAAACACCTGCCCAACGGAATGGCCCATCACAGTGAATGGCATAGAGACTAGTTGGCGCGCCCGGGTAAATGCACCAAGCGTGGCATCAGCACCAACTGCCGTCAGGGCAAGCACAGGCAACTGCATATTCATTTGACCTAGGAATTCGCTTGGCAGGGTAAATGCGGGGAATTTCCAGTGCCGCCGGATCAGCATCCGCAATCGCCGGAGGCTAGGATGGGGCAGAGCGGTCTTGCCCCACACAAGCAGGCAGCCAAAGCCCAAAATCTGGATCAATTGGCTCAGGAAATAGGATGTAAGCAACCCATTCGCTCCCCAACCCAGCACACCGAGCAGTATCGAAAGCGTTACGGTAGTGACCATAACAATAATCTGTAAGGCTGCAATCCAACGATAGTACCGGTGGCGGTTGGCCTGAAACTGACCCGCCGTCACCAGACCGGTGCCTGCCAAGGTCACCGGCAAAAGAATAAACCATGCCCCCGTTGCCGTTTGCATCAGGACTGAGTTCCAAAGAAGCGCCACTGCCAGCGCACTCAGACCACTAATGGTCAGTGATCCTATGATGCAGATCCAACCCACCAGTGCGGCATTATGATCGGTCCGCTCGGCGATGATGGCGTGCTGAAACTGGAGTGAGGCAAGCATTGCCAAGATCGCAGCAGGGGCCATGTAGGCGGCGAGCGCGCCATAATCTGCTGGCACATACAGCCGGCCGAGGATAGGCGCCACCAGGATCGGGACCAGTATGGCCACCGCCTGCCCGCCCGAAAGCACGGCCACAGCGCGTAGAAAAGAGGACTGCATCAGGCTTTGGAGACGGGCAATCATGCAGGCCCCCTGTCAAACA
>JAQXDR010000126.1 GCA_029251265.1 Pseudoprimorskyibacter sp.
ATACGTTGCTGTTGGAAACTGCGTGGTCGCAAGATAGTCCGTCCCCCGAGCGAGGTCGGTCACCGCCCCCAAGATGAGAGAGTTCATGGCAATGGTCACGGTTGCGTCTCCGGCTTGGCCTACGCCGGATTTGGGGTCGTAACTGATCGCGGCAGTCCATTCGTTGAAGGCGCCGGTCACTGCGGTGCCATTTTGTGTGATTGTCAGGGCAATTGTTCCGTCTTGCACACCCCAGTCAGAGGCCACGCTGACCAACACAGGCGGCCCCGGGCGCGACAGCGGTGCTGTAACCGCCACACCAGTTACAGCCGCCCAGATGACCACAGCCGCAGAAAATGGTGCAAGGCCTGATCTGGCGTGTCTTGGACCGCCAGCCTCGGTCCGCCCGGGTAACATGCGGGCCAAAGTGGCGTCGCGGTCGATGAACACATGTTTCAGGGCGCCTGAAATATGCGCCACTAAAGACGCGACCAAGACCAATATGAACAAAAAATGCATACCTGCAAAAAGTGTCGCGACCGAATCCGACTTGGGCACAAGTGGTAAATTTTGGCCAAACGGCCACCAGATTGGGGCAAAACCATCCAATGCCGCATGGTGGAGCCATCCGCTGAGGGGCACAAAAACCAAAGCGCCATACAGCATCCAGTGCACCACCTCTGCGGCAAAGGTCTCTAGGCGGCGATCGGGATGTAAAGCAACCGGTTTGGCTTGCGTCACAGCCCAAATTATCCGTGCCAGTGCGATGAAAAATAAAGTCACTCCAGCTGTTTTATGCAGCGAAAACAACCAGATTTTGTCAGCAATTTCTTGTTCGGAACCTGCAGGCAGGTTGACTGCAACAAACCCCATCGGGATCATTGTCAGGATGCCGATGGCGGTCAACCAGTGGAATGTCTTGGTCACGCCACCATAGCGTTCGGGCGTATTGGCTAAGAGCATGAGAGGTGTTCATCCTTTGGCGCTTTCATATACAAACAGCCTACTGTTAAAACCAAGACTGACAAACTGCTGATACGCACAGGCGTCGTGCAACATTGCGTGATTGGCGCGCTTTGGTTAGACGACACGGCAGCCCATGGTGCTAACAGACGCCGCCGGGCCGTGATTCAAGAGAAGGGCAAAGACATGACACGGGCTTTTTTATTCCCCGGACAGGGCGCGCAAACTATTGGTATGGGGCGTGATCTGGCTGAAAATTGGACCGAGGCCCGCGCGGTCTTTGAAGAAGTAGACGATTCGCTTGGCGAGAGCCTGAGTTCCTTGATCTGGAACGGAGATATTGCGACCCTGACCCTTACCGCCAATGCACAGCCCGCCTTGATGGCCTGTTCACTGGCAGCAGTGCGAGCGCTTCAGGCAGAGGGCGTTCCGATTGACGCTGCTGCATATGTGGCGGGCCATTCTTTGGGCGAATATTCCGCGCTGACGGCAGCCGGTGCGCTGACCATTGGTGATGCAGCCCGTTTGCTGCGCGCGCGGGGCGAGGCAATGCAAGCGGCCGTTCCCGTTGGTCAAGGCGCCATGGCCGCGATTTTGGGTTTGAATTTTGAAACTGTCCAATCAGTGGTTGCCGCAGCTGCCCAAGGTCAGGTCTGTGCAGCCGCAAACGACAATGATCCCGCACAAGTGGTGGTTTCGGGGCACAAGGACGCGGTAGAGCGCGCAGCGGCTGATGCCAAGGAGGCTGGTGCCAAACGGGCCTTAATGCTGCCTGTAAGCGCCCCGTTCCATTGCAGCTTGATGGAACCTGCGGCCCGCGCGATGGCGCAGGCGTTGGCCGAAGTTGACATTTTGCGTCCTGCTGTGCCCGTGGTGGCCAATGTGGTGGCCGAGGCGGTCAGTGATCCTGCAACCATCCGGTCGTTGTTGGTCGATCAGATTTGTGGTTCGGTGCGCTGGCGGGAAAGCGTGATGTGGATGGGCGCACGGGGCGTTACTGAAACTTGGGAAATCGGCGCGGGTAAGGCTCTGACCGGCATGGTCAAACGTATCGACAGAGCGATCTCTACGAATGCGATCAACACGGCAACTGATGTACGGGCAGCCGCTGAAACACTGGCCTAAGCTATCACCCTAAAAGGAATTTCAACATGTTTGATCTAAATGGAAAAGCCGCGCTGGTGACGGGTGCGTCGGGCGGCATCGGGGCGGATATTGCGCGTACATTGCATGCCGCTGGCGCACAGGTTGGTTTGTCGGGTACGCGTGAAGCCCCGCTAGAGGCGCTTGCGGCCGAACTCGGAGAGCGCGCCTATGTTCTACCATGCAACTTGGGGGATGCAGCGGCTGTAGCGGCCCTGCCCAAGGCCGCTACAGCCGCGATGGGCAGTTTGGATATTTTGGTAAACAATGCGGGCATCACGCGGGACAATCTGTTCATGCGCATGTCGGACGATGAATGGCAGCAGGTTGTTGATGTTAATCTGACGGCTAACTTCCGGCTGTCCAAGGCTGTTCTGCGCGGTATGATGAAAGCCCGCTGGGGGCGGATTATCTCGATCGGATCCGTCGTAGGCTCGACCGGCAATCCCGGACAAGGCAATTACGCAGCCGCCAAAGCGGGGATCATCGGCATGTCAAAGGCACTGGCCTATGAAGTCGCGAGCAGAGGTGTCACTGTCAACGTTGTCTCGCCCGGTTTTATTGCCACTGCCATGACCGAAAAGCTGAACGATGACCAAAAGCAGGCTATCTTGAGCCAGGTCCCATCAGCACGCATGGGCACACCCGCCGAAGTGGCGGCGGCAGTTTTATATCTTGCCAGCGCAGAGGCTGGATACATCACAGGCACCACGCTGCATATCAACGGCGGCATGGCCATGTTGTAAGTGGCTGAGAGAGTGCTTGTTTGTCGCCTGATCCATGGTTAGCTGCTTGTGACCTATGGTGGTGCTGTCAGGCATGCAGTACCTGCAACGCAGACAATCGGTGAAATCGTTTGCGTCGCGCAGCAGACGTGCTATAGGCGCTTCAGTTTTTAGCGGTAACCGCCGCGTCACCTGTCGGTGACCCAAGGTGATCCGTAACAAAGAAAACGCCCGTCAGGGCTTGGCGCAGTCCCAGTCACTGGGGCTAGGGAACATCGGACAACACGTCCGAAAAAGTGAGGGAAAAACATGAGCGACATCGCAGATCGTGTAAAAAAGATTGTTGTCGAGCACTTGGGTGTTGAAGAGGACAAGGTTGTTGAAGCCGCCTCTTTTATTGATGATCTTGGCGCAGACAGCTTGGACACAGTGGAATTGGTGATGGCCTTTGAAGAAGAGTTCAGCATCGAAATTCCAGATGATGCGGCTGAAACAATTCAGACATTTGGCGACGCAGTGAACTTCATCAAAGAAGCCTCCTGATTTAAACGACGGTTTACGGACCTCTTGAGCGGCGTTTCCTTGTTGAGGAAACGCCGTTTTTGTTTGTCCGGCAGCGGTCTATTCTTGTCGTATTCTGAAAAGGACATTTGCCCATGCCGCCGGTCGTATGGGTCGCATTTTTAAAATTGCGCTAACCGTGATATACTCGCTCTGAGTCCGATCAACCACTTGCGCGATGGAAAACACATATGCAGATAATTCCCACGCTCGAACTCATGGATGGCAGGTGTGTATCTCTGGACAAAGGCGATCTGCGCCAACCTATAATTTGGCACGTCGACCCGATTGCTACGGCGCAAAGTTTTGCAGCCGCTGGGGCCTCGGTGATGCGAATCACGGATTTTGATGCGATCAAGGGGGCTGAAAACGGTCCAAACAGTGCCATCATCATAGAAATTATTCGTCAGGCAGGCATTTCTGTGCAAGTCGCGGGCGGTATGCGAAGCGCTCAGAATGTGACAGACTGGATCAATCTTGGTGCCGCGCAGGTTGTTGTTGGATCATTGGCGGCCCATGCGCCCGACACAGTTTTGGAACTAAGCAAATTTCATCCCGCTATGATCATGCTGAGCCTGGATGTGTATCAGGGCCATCTTATGACCAACGGCTGGCGTAATCGTGCTTCGTTCACAGCCGAAGCTGTTTTGGCAGCCTACGGTGACGCGCCACTGGCGGGTGTGGTTATGACCGACATAGATAGTGACATTGACGAAGTAGATGCCAAACTTGGTGTGATTTCGGGTCTCGCCTCGATGGTGTCTCATCCGGTCGTTGCCGGTGGCGTGGTACGCAATCTGGATGATGTCGCTCGGCTGAAATACGTTGCAAATATCTCCGGTGCACTGGTAGGGCGGGCGCTGTTTCGCAAAAATCTCGACCTGTGTGATGCTTTGGCTATGGCCCATCCAGAGGCCGAAGAAGTTGCATCCTTCATTTGAAAGCTAGGTAATTGCGTTGAAACGTACCTCCTTTTACGTTTGAGCGCGTCTCAGACTTGCCCCCGGGGTGACCTGCGGGATAAGACCGACCAAAGAAAACGAATAAGGGAAGGGCTGTGCTATGCGTCGAGTAGTCGTCACCGGATTGGGTTTGATAACTCCGTTGGCCTCAGGGGTCGAAGAAAGCTGGAAGCGTATTCTTGACGGTCAGTCTGGCGCAGGTCCGATTACGCGATTTGATAGCAGTAATCTGGCCACGACATATGCATGCGAGGTGCCATACGGTGATGGTTCGGATGGAACGTTCAATCCTGATGATTGGCTGGCCAAAAAAGAGCAGCGCAAGGTTGATACCTTTATCCTTTTTGGACTGGCCGCGGCACAGATGGCCGTCGAAGATTCAGGATGGATGCCGGATGCGCTTGAGGATCTGGAGCGTACCGGTGTCATGATCGGATCGGGAATCGGAGGCCTGAACTCTATTGCTGAAACAGCCTATCTGATCCGGGACAAGGGACCACGCCGGGTGTCACCGTTTTTTATTCCCGGCGCTTTGATAAACCTGATCTCTGGTCAGGTGTCTATCAAATATGGCTTCAAGGGGCCCAACCACTCGGTTGTGACAGCGTGTTCAACAGGGGCCCATGCAATTGGGGATGCGTCGCGTCTTATCCAGCATGGCGATGCGGACGTCATGGTGGCGGGGGGGGCCGAAGCCGCTATTTCTGAAATCGGGATTGCGGGCTTTAATGCGTGCAAAGCGTTGTCGACCAAACGTGCGGATGATCCCAAATCAGCCAGCCGTCCGTATGATGCGGACCGTGACGGGTTTGTGATGGGCGAGGGCGCGGGAATTGTGGTGCTCGAGGAATACGAACATGCCAAGGCGCGCGGTGCCAAGATTTATGCCGAGGTCTGCGGATACGGCCTTTCGGGTGATGCCCACCACATCACCGCACCCTCCGAAGACGGCGAGGGGGGCGAACGGTCCATGCGTGCTGCGTTGAAAAATGCAGGGATAGGGCCGGGCCAGATCGACTATATCAATGCGCACGGGACATCGACGATGGCAGACGTCATCGAACTGGGCGCGGTCGAGCGTATGCTGGGAGAGGATGCGCAGTCTGTAACAATGTCTTCGACCAAATCGGCCACAGGTCATCTTTTGGGGGCCGCCGGTGCCATTGAGGCGATTTTTTCGGTTCTCGCCATCCGTGATCAGGTTGCGCCACCGACCATCAATCTGGACACGCCCGCAATTGAGACACAGGTAGACCTGGCCCCGAATGCCAAGCGCGAACGCAAAATCGACTATGCGCTGTCCAACAGCTTTGGATTTGGTGGCACAAACGCAAGTGTTATTTTTGGGAAAGTCGACTAACATGTGGCGTAGTCTGGCGTCGAGCGTACTGACGTTACTGCTGGTGGGGACTTTCGTTGCGGGGGGCGTTCTGATGTGGGCGCGGGGTCAGGTAAATGATTCCGGTCCCCTGGCACAGGCCATTTGCATCAAGGTTGAATCCGGGTCCAACATGCGGACGCTGTCCGATCGCCTCGAAGGGCAGGGGGCAGTATCATCTGCATCACTGTTCCGCCTTGGTGCGGATTACGCCGAGAAAAGCGCCCAGCTTAAAGCGGGCAGTTTCTTGCTTCCCGCTGGGGCCTCCATGACCCAGATAGTGGATATTGTGACGCGGGGCGGGGCCAGTACCTGCGGGACCGAGGTGGTGTTCAGAATTGGTATCAATCGCGCCACGGTGCAAGTGCGCGAACTTGATCCCGTGACAGGCCGCTATTCCGAGCGCGCCAGTTTCAATCCCAACACAGACGCAGCACCAGAGGCATACAGCCGGGTCAAGTCTGAAACCGGCACACGGTTCCGCATTTCCCTGGCCGAGGGCGTGACCAGCTACCAGGTGCTGCGTGAACTGGAACAGATCGACGTTTTGGAGGGTGCGGTGCCGGATCTGCCGCCCGAAGGATCCCTGGCCCCCGACAGCTATGAGGTCCGCCCCGGAGACACCCGGCAATCTGTGGTGGACCGCATGCGTCGCGCGCAGCAAAGAGTACTTTCCGACGCATGGGACAACCGTGTGGCGGGTCTGCCTTACGCCAGTCCGCTTGAGGCATTGGTGATGGCGTCCATTATCGAAAAGGAAACCGGCGTGTCCTCTGAACGGCGTCGGGTGGCCAGTGTTTTTGTAAACAGACTGCGCGAAGGATGGCGGTTGCAGACCGACCCGACCGTGATTTACGGCATTACCAAAGGCCAGCGTTCGCTTGGCCGCGGCCTGCGGCGCAGCGAACTTGACCGTCGTACCGCGTGGAATACCTATGTTATCGACGGTCTGCCGCCAACGCCCATTGCAAACCCGGGCCGTGCGGCCATCGAGGCTGCCCTTGACCCAGAGGATACCGATTATTTCTTTTTCGTGGCCGATGGCAGTGGCGGACATGAATTCAACACAACCCTGCGTGCACACAACCAAGCAGTGGCGCGCCTTCGCGCACGTGAGGCAAGTGGGAACTAAAGCCCCCCGGTGTGCAGCCCGATTGATAACAACACCTCATGTTCTGGCTGTTCGACAACGGTAAGCTCGGGCTTGACCACACGCAATGACGAGAGGAACGTCTCAATGATGAAAAAAACGCAGATGCGGCCTTTGGGTTTGCCCGGTGGGGGATCTTTTCCCGTGGTCACACCGATTATGCCATCGGTGGTTTATGCCTCGGCTACACCAGATGCGCTGGATCATATGTACGAAAATGGTGGGGGATATGTCTACGCCCGCGAGGGACACCCCAATGCCAGCGTCTTGGCGGCCCGCATTGACGCAATGGAAGGCGCCCAAGGAGGGATTGTCACAGGATCGGGAATGGCTGCTGTGACAGCGGTGCTCTACGGTCTCCTACGTTCCGGAGATCGGGTGGTCGGAGGAGACCAGCTTTATGGACGCAGCTTGCGGATGATGACGCAGGACTTGCCGCGCATGGGCATCACCTGCGTTTTAGCGGATGCCTGCGACGCGACGGCAATGCGCGACGCCATCACACCCGAGACGCGGTTGGTGATGATTGAAATCGTATCAAATCCAACACTGCGGATCGCCGATGTGGATGCAATAGCCGAACGTTGCAAAGAGGTTGGCGCCCTCCTGGTGGTCGACAACACGTTTACAACGCCACGGGGGTTCCTGCCTCTTGAACGTGGTGCAGATATTGTGTTGCATTCGGTAACCAAGCTGCTGGCCGGACATGCAGATGCAACACTAGGGTATGTTGCGGCCAAAGATCCTACGATTATGGCAGAGATTGACGGATGCGCGCAGACCATGGGCCTGACAGCAAGCCCGTTTGATTGCTGGCTGGCGGAACGTGGATTGATGACGTTTGATCTGCGATTTGATCGTGCGCAGGATACGGCGCGCCGTCTGGCAGATCATTTGTCAGGGCAGGATGGCATCCTGCAGGTGATATATCCCGGACGCAGTGATCACCCCGACTATGCACGGGCGCAATCTGTCCTGCGGGGCCAACCGGGTAATATGGTCAGCTTTGAACTCAAGGGCGACCGCGCGCAGACCAACGCTTTTACCCATGCCATGTCTGATATCAGTTTCGCCCCCACTTTGGGGGACGTCTCCACAACGCTGTCACATCCGGTATCAAGCTCGCACCGGTCAGTTGCGGACGCAGATCGGCGGGCCTTGGGCATTACCGAAGGCTTCTTTCGCGTCTCGGTTGGTTTGGAACAGCCTGACGCATTGCTGAGTGCTTTTGATGTGGGGCTTGAGGCTGTAAGGTCGATATAATCAAATCAGCGTGCCATCGCCCAATCGATTATTGATACCCTTCCAATGCTGCGTCCCCCAATTAGGTTTGGGTGTTATGAAGATGGCTGATAGTACATCACCGTCTTACGTCAGCCAGATGCGCCAGACGCAAGTAAGGCTGGATTGAGCGATGCAACATCGAACAAGGGACAATATCTGACCGACGCTAGACGGCAGGATGCGACCGACCGCTTAGGTGTCGGTCCCGTCCAACTGAGGGCTGCGGGGTTTTGTCGACGTTTTAGGATGACACGGACATAGAGCCCTCGGATCAGATCCGTAGGGATCTCGTGGCCAACGTTGATCATGAACTTGGTACGCCGTGACCGGCCCTGATGGGGTTTATGGAAACGCTGAGCAGTATGGCGTGCGAAGATCAAGCGACGGAATGGCTCTGGTTTGATAACAAAGACCAGCCCATCCGGCCCATCGGCGGGGTCAGCCCCGAAATAAAACTGAAAGTGCCCGCGTAGATCCGGAGAGGCTGTGCGAAAACGCCCCCTTTGATCCTTGTGACCCTGCCAGTAATTATTATACGTTCGCGCGCTTCGGCATGTTGGCTGTGATCTGCTACGCTCTTCGTAACGGCACCCCGGCATCGACCGACACAATATAGTACAACATGCTCCAAGTGTTCCGATGTCGTCTTCGAGGCGGAGCAGGCCCTGTATGCAAGCGGCCAGTATTCAAAAACTATACCTGAGCGTGGGGCGCCGCCGTGCAAAAGTTGCTATACAGATGGCATTCTAGTTGGCCTCTTGATTGGTTGATTTGCACGTGAACGTGTTTGGCCGTTGTGGATATATCTGATCGCCGTCGCTGTGTTTCTTGCGGGTCCTTCTTCTTTGTTCCCCCACATGGAACCAAACAGATTAGGTTATCGAAAAAGGCTGATGACAGTTGGTGCCGTGCCGCTGGTCATGAAGATTCAGGCGGCGCCGGTCGATGAGGCGTTTGTTGCCAATAAAAATAGCACCGTAGGCACCCTCGCAGTTGCGCCAAGGTCTATTCAGTATCGGTTCCTCGCAGACCGAGGATGGCAATGATCCCAAGAAATGCGATCCCGCAGACTGCAACGTTGAAAGGTTGCCAATTTGCAGCGATCACAGCAACAAGGGCCCATATTACGGCCAAGCTATATTCTGGCGCACGGTGAAGTTGGTATTGGACTGCGATCGCCAGTACCAATCCGCCGCCAAGGGCGCATAGGGCGGCGACGGTGGGGTTTAGACCCAGCTCTCCTCCCAACAGCAAACCAACGGCCACGGCAAAGGCCGCCGTCAACCAACCGCAGTATATTGCCAGTGGTGTTAATTGAAGCCAACGATCGGTCTCGCCCGTTCGAAACAAAGCCAGCAATCCTGTGGCCAGCATCAGGCCTAAAAGCCCTGTTGCTGCCACGGGTGAGGCTTTGGCGACAACGAGCCAAACGGTTCCTAGCGCAAGGCTTACAAAAAGAGCGGGCCGCATTGGGCCCCAATCCATGTCGTCCGCCCGGTACCACAGCCCGAAAACACTTGAAATGATCAGCAAGGTGTAAATCAGTCCCCAGATACCAAAGGCATATCCTGCAGGTAGGATCGGAGGATCGAGCTGAGGCACTGTGAATGCCTCCATGTCAAAGCCCCCGAAACCCGGTGTGGCTAATGGAGCAAGCACAAATGTTGCCGTCGCAACTGCGACCAAAATTGCCCAGACACGGGCCATGTACCGCGCCCCTAAACCATCTGGCCGTCAGCAGACAGGCGCGTTTTGCCCCGCAGCCACGGGTGCAACACCTCCGGAAGCGTCACCGACCCATCCGCTTGCTGCCCGTTTTCCAACACCGCGATAAGGCATCGTCCGACCGCCATGCCGGATCCGTTCAAGGTATGTACAAATTCCGGTTTACCACCGTCTGCTGGCTTGAAACGCGCATTCATGCGGCGGGCCTGAAAATCACCACATACCGAGACCGAGCTTATCTCTCGATAGCTGTCTTGTCCCGGCAGCCAGACCTCGATATCATGTGTTTTCCGCGCCCCAAATCCCATATCACCGGTGCATAACACCACTGTCCTATAAGGCAGCCCCAGCTTCTCCAAAATGGTTTCGGCGCAACGGGTCATCCTGTTGTGTTCCTCAAGGGATGTGTCGGGATGTGTGATCGAGACCATCTCGACCTTTTCAAATTGATGCTGGCGCAGCATGCCTGATGTGTCCCGACCCGCGCTGCCGGCTTCCGATCGGAAACATTGGGTGTGTGCGACGTAACGGCGTGGCAAAGAGGATGCCTCGACCGTTGTACCGTAAACAAGATTGGTCAAAGTCACCTCGGCTGTGGGCACAAGCCACCAGCCATTGGTGGTCCGATAGCTGTCTTCGCCGAACTTTGGCAGCTGCCCTGTGCCATACATCATGTCGTCCTTGACCAGAACCGGTGTCCAGGTTTCGGACAGTCCATGGTCTTCGACATGGGTATCGATCATGAATTGTGCCAGTGCCCTGTGCAATCGGGCAACACCGTTGCTAAGAACCATGAAGCGAGAGCCCGACAGTTTGGCAGCCGTCTCAAAATCCATGCCAGGTTTGACACCGCCGATCTCGAAATGCTCGACCGGTTGGAAATCGAACGTCCGCGGGGTGCCCCATGTACGGATCTCGACGTTATCGTTTTCATCGGCCCCCATGGGGACATCTTCCAAAGGCGCATTGGGCACGCCCATCAGCAGCTCTGTCAATTCTGCATCGAGGTCTTTTGCGCGGGTCTGCATGGCGGCCACTTCGTTCTTTTTCTCGCCCACCAATGCGCGCAGGCGGGCAAATTCGGCCTCGTCTCCGCGCGCTTTGGCAGCACCCACGTCCTTGGCCGCTTTTTTCTGATCAGACTGCGCAAGCTCGGCGGCGCGTATCGCGGCGCGACGTGCCTCATCCATAGACAAGATCGACGATGACAGCCCCTCGGACCCGCGCTGTGCGAGCGCCGCATCAAAGGCGGCAGGATTTTCACGAATGGCTCGAATGTCATGCATCGGTCACGCTCCTTTTACTGAATCGCCCCCTTATGCCCGATCTCTTTGCGGGCTGGTAGGGCCTGCATCGCCCCCAAGCGCGTTAGTCCGCAGGAAGTTGCTCAATTCGCGCGGCGGTCAGCCCGCTGCGGCTGCTTTGGCTGACCACTCCGACCACCGCCCAGCCCTTTGCGCCATAGCTCAGCACCGGCCCGCCGGAATTGCCGGGCAATGTCGGACAGTCCAGATGCAGCATGTTGTGCCATCGTCCCTGACACCCGAAAGAGGCCGACAACACATGCGGACGGGTGCCGAGATAGCCAATCAGGGCAAAGGGCCCGGGCGGCTGGTCTTGCGCCAATGGCAGGGGGGGCAGGTCCATCGCACGCTCGAGCGTGAGCAGCGCCAAGTCGCGGGCAGGGGTCAGATCACCGCCGCGCACCTCGGCAAACAAATGGATGTCGCGCGCGGTTGCCGCCCCCGCATGGGTGCCCCGATGCCAGCCTGCCACAAACACCACATCGCGCGTCCGCACCACGCGCCCGTTGCGCAGCACGCAATGTGCGGCTGTCAGCACCCTGTCGGGGGCGATCAAAGTCCCCGAGCACATGCCGCGCCGGTTGTAGCCGCGGATATTGACCCGCCCGATGGCCTGCCATGCGCGGTGTTCGCCGTCAGGCAGCGGCAGCGGCAGGCCTTGGGCATCAGCCGCAGTCGTCACCAAACAGATCAACAGCGCCAGCACAGGGATCATGGGATGTCGCTGCCGTCAGGGGCCATGCGCAGGGTGTTTTTCTGCCAGTCGCGCCATGCGGTTTTGTAGTCCCATGCGCTCAGATCATCGCGGGGCCAATGCGCCGGGGGATCGACGCCATCGGGCAGACGGGTTCTGTACCGTCCATTTGAGGCATCGCCAAAGATCTGATCCAGATGGTCTGCAATCTTTGGCGTTTGAGACACATCCGCCCCCCTAAAGTTCGCCCCTTGGAAATAACTAAGGGAGATATCTGTCTGTGCGTCAAACACAGCCCGTTGCAAATCTGCGCCCTGCATTTGTGCGCCGCTCAGATCTGCGCCCTGCATCTGTGCGCCGACCAGCATTGCGCCCTGCATTTGTGCGTTGTTCAGAATTGCGTGTTGCATTTGAGTGTTGCTCAGATCTGCGCCCTGTATCTGGGCTTCGTTCAGATCTGCGTCCTGCATCTGCGCGTTATTCAGGGTCATATGGGACAGGTTGCGCCCAGCCAGATTTAGAGTGCGCAGGTCTGCCGCGTGCAAATCTGGTCTACGCGGATCG
>JAQXDR010000134.1 GCA_029251265.1 Pseudoprimorskyibacter sp.
TTGATCTTGGCAGATTGGCCGTCAAATGCACCCGGAGGCCCGTAACACCAACCGTCCAGATCCGTCGCGCACCTGTGGTAAGGACCCGTTTCCACATTTTTTCTTTTCCATAACCCCGCATCCATGCTTTGCAGCGCTCACAAACAAGGGGGCGGTTCAGGTGGGCCGTAAGGCCAACATTGCCGCCGGTTCAGCGGCGCATATGGCGCGAACCTTACCTGCGATTTTGTATGACTTAGCTGGATTTTTTCCATCGTTGGTCATTTTATTACAAACGGTATTCACACTTCCTAACACGGAGGTCGTGAGACAAATCTGGTCATTTCAATCACGTTCAACAAAAATAAAATGGATAAACCTTCGGATTGGAAAGAACGGCTTTGCGCGTGGTAACCACCGTAGTTTGAAAAGCATCAATTCCCTTTTCGCCGCAATTAGAATTGAAAATGACTTATGTCGCAATCTGATTTGATCCGGTCTTCGATCATTTGATGAGAGTTGATTGAAGCAGCGCTACCAATGCGAATCCAAACTGACGTCCCCCTGAGTTCAATTCAAAGTTCGGATTGGAACCGCTGATAGGCAAAGAATTTTGTCAGCGGGCCAGAAAATTGTTTTGCAAGAGCATCCTACGATTGTCGATCAACCAATAAGTGCTCTTTTTGAAGGTGCGTCTGACGTATTTGAGCGTGGTGAGCGTAAAATCACTTAACGTTGATGAACCGCCGCTCAAGAACCTTTATGCCAAGATCGGCGGGTTTGTCTTCGCTGATGATGTTTCGGCCAATACGCTCAAATCCTGAAAAGAAAAACTCCGAGTAGGAAAGTCTTGGACCGGTAACTAAGGCACAAGATGATTGAACCGAACCTACGGGATCTGTCCGTGTGACAGCAGCGCAGGATGTGGTCGATCCCGCAGTTGTCGTTTTATTACGAGCCCACGGGCGACAGGGCAAAAAGATTGTCCCTACCTGCATATCTGAAAGACCGGTTCACAGGCAAAGGCAGACGTCAAAAAGTGGATCAACTTCTGCAGCACAAGCCCCCTCATTCCACCCTTAGCGCGCCCCGCTGCCGTAGTCGACCTGCCGCAAATTGAAACAATCCACCCAGATCTGCAGGTGCAAAGAGCAGCGTTGTCTACACAAGATCATGTCCAACATGTCGCGAGTACGAAAAAAGCCGGTTAGCGAATTTTTGCTAACCGGCTTTTTGTTAGGTTCAAAATCCTGCAATCTTATTCGTACACCGGATCTCCGGTTGTGGCCAATTCAGGCCAATCCGCGATCATGTTAGTACCTTGCAGTGGCTGTTGATATCCTTTGTGACACGTCTTGCACGCGGCTTTAGGTGCATCTTGATGAAGTGGCCCAAGGCGCTCTTCTGGGTAGGAGTCACCCAAAGGAACCAAGTAGTCGTTATTTAGCTCTTGAACCATTCCAATGCCAAGACTTGCTGTGCCCCACTGCGGCGTGACCTGTTCCGTATCATAAAAAGCCCGTGTGTTGTGGCAGAAGACACAGTTCACACCGAGCGAGTTCGACACATAGTTCATGAGCGAATACGTCCGTTCAGCGTTTTGCCAGGTCTGCACGTCCGGATCCGAAGGATTTTCCGCAACGCGGCTGTCGAGATTGTGTACACCGATCATTTCGTAATCGAGTAGGTACTTCTCCAGCGCATCTGATGGCAGTGACGTGGATTGGCTCAAAGACGTTGCACGGTTCTGGTTGGCAGACCAACCATCGAAACTTGCGGATACGGGCGTGGTTTTAAACCAGATTTCGCTTGGAACATTTTCACCGCGGTGACAGGTGTAACAGTTCACACCCACTTCACCGTTGGCATTCACGTGTCCGTCCCAGCCTTCGTTTATGTTCTGGGTCATCTCGATCATGCGCCGCGCGACGACCTTGGTATACAGGTCATCAGACCCATAGGTTTCCATGTCGCCTTCGCCGTGACAATAAACGCAGCCCTGTTCAGGTGCGACCCATTGGGTCATCGCAATCATGAGGCGGTTGAAGTTGTCTTCGGTCAGACCGCCAAGAACCTGAACGTTTTCGTAGATGTCGCCGGCAAGAGCTTCGCCACCTTCGGGAACATAGGGTTCCTCTGTGTAATATTCCTCAAGCGTTGGATCCGGAGTCGTGACATCGCTGGTATATTCGGGTACCGACATACCGGTGCCCCGCGGGCCTGTTTGCATCGACTGTGTGGCGAAGGGTTGACCCCAGGACACCAAGAGCGCTGCTGCAAACACAGCCCCAAAGATAGTACCGATTATGACCGCAGGTCCGTAGATGTCAGTCGGGTTTTCTCTGTTCCATTTGCTAAACCAAGGAAGCATCAGTTGGACTCCTT
>JAQXDR010000156.1 GCA_029251265.1 Pseudoprimorskyibacter sp.
CAACGGAACCATGGCGGCACGCGGCAGGCCACCGCTGCGCTCTATCGCGTGCAACCGTCGGACTGCGCAGGCCACACACCAACACTGACCTGCGCCAAGCAACTGACAACACACGAAAAAGCCAGACCATTCATTGCTTAAACCGGCACATCGTCCGTGACATCCACAGCCACCCCTGCGTGCCCAGATCAGCAAAAATCGCACCTTATAAATACAGCAGTGTCACCGCCACCGTTCGGATTACAATCGCAAAATACACATATGACGTTTATAGCCTGCGTCTCCGTCACTCAGTGCTGTGACTAACTAGGCTGGAAAAGCTCCGCCGCTTCTGAACGCGAAGTAGTTTAAACCAGCCCCAGTGGCACTACGAACGTGCCATATGTGTATACCTGACTAAAGTGGCAGATGGTTTTGTGTTTTTTCGACAGAGGTCGACGGTCAATTCGAATGTGCTGAGAGGAATTGATTATTTTTTAATCGAAAAGGGTGTCGATTGACTTTATTTTTGATCCATAAGGCATCAAAAATTTACTCTTTTTTATATATCCCTATGGCCAACCGTATATTCTGAATATACGTTAGGTTAGAAATATCGTCATGTAACTAAGCTTTGGGTTGTTTTTTGGTCCGAAAAATTCAATACCTTTGCCAGGGCAGTATGTGGTTGGTCAAGAATTGACCCTCTGATTAAGGGAGGCCCTGATGGCTGATAATCGTTTCGTGCAGGCAATATTGCAAACAGCTCAGGTCACAACTGTTAGCCTTCCGTGGGCGCGGACTGCCAAGATTGTAGTTGCAGATGACGCAAACCACTCTGAACCAGCCGGCAAGATAACCAATCCGAGCGTTGCGGCCCAATAATCGGTCTTTGAGCAAGAAAATTCAGAAAAATCAGTACTTATCATCATTGATAATGTGGGGGCTTACGGCCAAAAAAAATTGGAGATAATGAGCTTTGGCTTATCAGCTTTTCGTCATGTTCGATGTTGGTTCCTGACGGTCTCAGTCATCTTTCGCCTTATGAAAACCCGGGCTGACACAATAATCATATCGCGGATATGCCTAGGATGATTACGCGTCTATCACATGGAAATATTGCAATTCAAACGCTCTTGATGACTATGTCACTATGGGCATAACCTTGAAAGATGTGGCGAGCCGGGCGGGCGTATCACGCTCTGCGGTATCGCGGACGTTCACACCGGGCGCATCGGTGTCGAAAGGCATGCGCAAGAAAGTAGAGCAGGCCGCTGACGAACTCGGCTATGCGCCTTCTGCACTTGCGTCTGCATTAAGCACAGGACGCAGCGGGCTGGTTGGGCTTGTCGCTGACAATTTTCGCAATCCTGCGTTTATGCCCATTTTTGATCAATTCACGAAAGACATCCAAGACAGGGGGTTGCGCCCTTTGCTTGTGAATCTGTCTGGACAAGATGATCCACAGGCTGCGGCCCGCATGTTGCGTCAATATTCTGTCGATGCGGTTATTGTGGCGTCATCTACTCTTCCGTCTGGGTTTGCCGACGCATTTTCAGGAAGCGAGTTGCCAGTCGTACATGCCTTTGGGCCCGCTCATGCCTCAAAGACCCTTCATGTGACGGGGGTTGATAACGTCGCACTTGGACGGCTGGCGGCGAAAACCCTTGCAGCACGCGGGTATACAGATGTCCATATGCTGGCTGGCCCCCGGGATGCGACAACCACGCAAGAACGACTGCAGGGTTTTTTGGACGAACATCAGAGATTTACCAAGCAAACTTACAGCTATTCTCAAAGCTATTCCCATGCGGCAGGTCGCGTTGAAATGGCGGGTTTAATGGCTAAAGACACCACCGCAGAGGCGTATTTTTGTGGTGATGATATTCTAGCTATAGGGGCTGGGGCTGCATTGAGACAGGGCCAATTAAGAGTCCCAAGAGATGTTGGGTTGTTGGGGGTCAACGATATCGAGATGTCGGCATGGCCCGAACATAACCTAACGACCATACGCCAACCCATGGATAAGATCATTGCCGCAGCGGTCAATCTTGTCTGCGAGGGAATGGCCGCGCCCGGAGGTCCGTGCAGGGCTAAATTTTTTGACTGTACCGTGGTCGAGCGTGGAAGCCTTAGATCCGAGGACTAACGCGCAATGCTGAAGTTGCGTTATTCTTTCCGAAACATCGGCGGGCGCGCATCGACCCACTGACCGTTTTGGCCGCCGGACTCTGCCACCGCGTAAACTGCTGCCATAGATCGCAATCCATCCTCGGCGCGCGGGTACAAATTAGCTGCGGGATCGATTGGTCGACCGTCTTTATCGGCATGAATTACTTCGCTCAGGTCTTTGTATATATTGGCAAAAGCAAGTGGCATGCCCTCGGCGTGGCCGATTGTGACCCGCGTCGTTCGGTCCGCTTCGGGTGACAATCCTGCCTCTCCGCGCTCAATGATCTGTGCACGCCCGCCCAGAGGCATCCAATGCAGTTGGTTCGGCTGTTCTTGCGCCCACCGCAGGCCGCCTTTTTCCCCAAAGACCTGCAAAGTCAAACCATGTTGTCGACCAATGGCTACTGATGAGGTCCATAGTCGGCCTACGGTTCCACGACTCATCCGAAAATTGACCATCGCGTCATCTTCTAATTGACGGCTGGGAATAGTTGATGCGATATCTGCAGAAAGCCTTTCAACTTCTTGATTAGTAACAAAGCTCGCCATGTGTAGCGCATGAATTCCACAGTCTGCAAATTGCGCAGATACCCCAATTTGGGCCGGGTCATAGCGCCACCTGACACGAGGATTGTCGGCATCCGCAGCATCGGCATGATGGCCATGTGCAAATTCTGCCACCACCACACGGATATCTCCCAGATCACCGCGCGCCACCATGGCCCGCATGTGACGCACCAAAGAATACCCAGAGTATCCGTAATTCACAGCGCATATCTTCCCGGTCTCTTTGGAGAGTGTGACGATTTCTTCTGCTTGTTCGACTGTCATGGTCATGGGCTTTTCACAGAGCACATGGATCCCCGCAGTCAGAAAGGCTTTGGTAATTTCGAAATGTGTGGCATTGGGCGTTGCGACCGTCACCAGGTCGATGGGGTCTGTTCTTTTGGTCTCCCCCTTCAGCATCTCTTGCCAGCTTCCGTAGGCACGGTCCGCATCGATTCCCAATTCCTGACCATAAATCCGGCCCTCTTCTGGTCGGTGATCCAAGGCTCCGGCCGCCAGACGAAACCCGTCGTCAAGGCGCGCGCCCAAGCGGTGCGCAGGGCCGATTTGACTTCCACGGCCACCGCCAATTAATCCCCAATTCAAAGGTGCCATACGCTGTCTCCTTAAAATCCGATTGTGGTCAGGTAGGACCGGTTTGCCTTGGCATCTGCCAATGGATCTATATCCAGTGTGGGATCGCAGTCCTGTTCGACCGTGCACCACCCTTCAAATTTTGCGGTTGTCAGAATTTTTTGAACCTCTGCGAAATCCACATCTCCCTGTCCGAGATTGCAAAAAATACCCTGTCCACAGGCGTCATAAAACCCTGTGCGATTGGCTACGACGTCTGCCTTTACGCGGGGGTTGATATCCTTGAAGTGGACGTAAGAAATTCTGTCGATGTGCCGCCGCATGAACTCAACTGGATCATATCCGGCATAGGAATGATGCCCGGTGTCGAAGCAGATTTTCAGCGCGCGTTCATCTGTTTGTTCAAGAAGTCGCTCGATTTCGGGCTCAAAATCCATAAATCCTGCGGCGTGCGGATGAATACTGACTGTCAGTCCGGCGTCGGTCCCAAGACGCGTGACATGCATGATCCGCTCGCGGAATGCCGTCCAAGCTTCTGCATCCAGCTGGACGGCCTCGTTTGGCCGACCTGCTGTCGGGGCTCTGACCTCAGATATGGAATCAATCAGTACAAGGTGTTTGGCGCCGTGATGGTTCAACGCGCGGATTGTGCGTTCGGCGGCATCCAGAACGGTGTCCCAAGAGGTAGGATCATGAAAGGGGCGAAACACCACACCACCAATGAGTGTCAGGTCATTTTCCGCCAGTGCGTCAGCCAAAATGGCTGCGTCTTCAGGCATATACCCCACAGGGCCCAACTCGATCCCACGGTAGCCCGCTGCCGCACAATCGCGCAGGACCTGTCTCCACGGGGGATTGCGTGGATCATCCGCAAATTCTACTCCCCATGAACAGGGGGCGTTTCCAATATCTATGGCCATGACCGTCTCCCTCGACCGATACCTTGCAACCGATTGCAAAACTGGTAGCCTGCGCCTGCATGCCACGCAATTGGAGATGGGGAAAGCGATGATGTTCAGTGGAGGCAATTTTTTGATCATTGGTCGCGCCGGAATGGATTTTTATGCCGATCCTCCGGGGACCAAATTCGAAGAGGCGACGCATTTCACGACCGCTCTTGGAGGTTCATCTGCAAATATTGCCGCGGGATTGACGCGGCTGGACCAACGCGCAGCTTTGGTAACCTGTGTTTCTGACGACGCCGTAGGACGTTATTGTTTGGGCCAACTCGACGCATACGGCATTGACCGAACCCATGTGCACCGTGTCGGCGGTGAGGCCCGCAATTCACTTGCCGTGGTCGAGACCCGCCTTGAGGACTGCCAGTCCGTGATTTACCGCAACGGAGCGGCTGATTTCGAGATGACCAAAGAGCATGTTGAGAACATCAATTACGCCGATTACGACGCTTTGGTCACAACTGGGACAGTCCTGGCGTCAGAGCCGTCTCGTGGTGCAGCCTTCATGGCGTTCGAGAAGGCACGCGCCGCCGGGGTGCCGTTGGTTTTTGATATTGACTATCGCCCCTACAGCTGGACCTCTGCCGATGAGGCGGCCTCGGTCTATGCGCGGGCAGGAAGCCTGTGCGACATCATCATTGGCAATGATGAGGAATTCGGGTTCATGGCGGGTGATTATGCGAATGGTTTGGAAAAAGCACGTGGCTTGGTTGCAGGTCAGTCCACGCTTGCGATTTATAAAATGGGACCCAAAGGTGCGATTACCATCACAAAGCAGGGCGAAACCCGCAGTGGCGTCTTCCCGACACGCGCGTTAAAGCCGACCGGCGCCGGCGACAGCTTTATGGCGGCGTTTTTGGCAAGTCTCGCTGATGCACGACCCCTGAGCGAAGCCGTTGTCCGTGGGTCAGCGGCTGCTTCCATTGTTGTCGGCCGCGTGGGCTGCGCGCCTGCTATGCCCACACCCGCTGAACTTGACGAAAAACTTGCTGCTTACCACGACATATCGGAGATCTCAGATGCATATTCCACCGCATGATAATCACAACAAACCCATCGTGGACGCCGGACATGATCTGGTCCCGCTGAACTACTTTAACATTGTCAAACTGACGGCCGGACAGGTCTTTGAGTATGCCGTTCCGGGATTTGAAACCTGCGTCGTGCCCGCGACCGGAACGGTGGATGTGGATACCGACGGTCAAATGTTTTCCGAGATCGGGCACCGGGGGGTAGATGTGTGGGATGGCGATCCCGAAGGCGTCTATGTGTCCTCGGGCGCGGGGTGCCAGATCACTGCGCGGACCGACACCGAGGTTTTTGTCGCAGGGGCAAAGTTTGATGAGGCACGCCCCGCTTTCGCAGTGCGCAGTCCCGATCTTGATGTTGTGCAATACGGATCGGACGACACTAAAACGCATCGCAAGATCAAACACATCTTGGGGGCAGCACATCACGATCGTGTCGGCCGGCTTTTGGTAAGCGAGTTGTTTACTGTCGGCGCGGGGGGCTGGTCGGGCTTTCCCAGTCATAAACATGATACCGACCGTCTGCCTGAAGAAAGCCGCCATGATGAGACCTACAATTTCCGGTTCAAACCGAATTACGGGTCGGGTCTGCAAATGTTGCAACGACAGGACAATGAACCGGGCGAGGCATATCACATCATGGACGGGTCCACAGTATTGATCGACAAGGGGTATCATCCGGTTTGCGCCCTGCCAGGCTACGAGATGTATTATTTCACCATCCTTGGAGGTCTTAGCCAGCGCAGCCTGAAACAGTATTTCCAGCCAACACATGCCGAACAGTTGCATACGATTCCCGGCATTATGGATATGGTGGCCAAGTTTAAGTGACCCGTGCCACCCTGTCCGAGGTCTTGGCCGATGCGCGAACGGGCGGTTTTGCTGTGGCCGGTGTCGTTTGTTTGGGATGGGAAGACGCCCGCGCCTATGTTGCCGCCGCCGAGGCAGAGGGTTTGCCGCTGATTTTGCAGGCCGGACCGGGCGCGCGCGCGCACATGCCCTTGCCCGTGTGGGCGGCTATGTTTTCGCAACTGGCACAGCAGGCATCGGTCCCTGTTGTGACCCATCTTGACCACGGACGAAGTGCGGATGAATGCCGCCAAGCGATTGATCTGGGTTTCACGTCCGTGATGTTTGACGGCTCGGCCTTGCCGCTGGCGGAAAATATTGCGCAAACGGCTGCGATCGCACGTAGGGCACGTGCTGCAGGCGTGAGTTGTGAGGGGGAAATAGGCTTTGTTGGCTACGCAGCTGGTGCGGAAAGTCGTGGGACAGATCCCTTTGAGGCCACAGAGTTTGCTGCTGCAACGGGGGTAGACGCAATGGCGGTATCTGTTGGCAACTTACATCTACAGACCGGGGCTGGTGCTGATTTGGACGAACCCCGCATCAAAGCCATACGTGCCGGTACGGATGTGCCTTTGGTCATTCACGGCGGATCGGGCGTGCCTATGGCCCAACGTGCGCGGCTGGCGGTGCGTGGGGATATTTTAAAGTTCAATATTGGAACTGAATTGCGTCAGGAATTCGGACGCGCCCTCAGGGAAAAGTTGAAAAGTGATCCAGAAGCATTTGATCGTATTGGGATTTTAAAGGGGATTGAGGCGGACATGACCGCTGCCGCGCGCATCGTTCTGCGTTGCTTGGCACCAAAAGTGTGACGGACAATCACTCCGTGGTCAGGTATGAACGGCCTTACGCAGGACGGATTAGTCGACCCGCCAATGCAATGGAAAACCCGGGTCAAAAACTGTTACTGTCGCATCCTGCGTTGTGATGTGGTCTGGATAGCAAACAGGCTGCCCCTTTGTCAGTGTCACCATCTCCTCGTTCGCAGGCAGCCGATAAAACGCAGGACCATTCAGGCTGGCAAAATCCTCCAAACAGTCGAGTTTTCCAGCTTTTTCAAAAACCTCTGCGAGGATCGACAAAGTATTTGTGGCGGTAAAGCATCCAGCGCATCCGCATGCGGCTTCTTTCGCGTGATCAGGATGTGGCGCACTGTCCGTACCAAGGAAGAAGTTCGAAGGCCCACGTGTTGCAGCCTCTAAGAGGGCCAGGCGATGCGTTTCGCGCTTTGCCACCGGCAGGCAGTAATAATGTGGCCTGATACCACCGGCAAGGATATGGTTGCGGTTGATGACCAGATGATGCGTCGTAATCGTTGCGCCCAGATCCGGGCCCCCACTGGCGGCATATTCCACGCCTTGCGATGTGGTAATGTGTTCCATAATGACACGCAGTGCGGGCACTGATCGACGCAGCGGATCAAGAACACGATCAATAAATACGGCCTCTCGGTCAAATATGTCGATGTCGTCATCAACAACCTCGCCATGGACGCACAGGGGGCAGCCTATCTCGGCCATTCGCTCCAAAACCGGCCGGACATTGTCAAAGTTCCTGACGCCTGATGCAGAATTTGTTGTTGCGCCCGCAGGATATAGCTTAACCGCTGTAATGAGACCAGAGGTATAGGCGGCCTCAAGATCGTCTGGATCCGTGCTTTCCGTCAGATACAACGTCATGAGCGGCGAAAAGCCAGTGTTTTCAGGCAAAGCTGCCATGATCCTGCCGCGGTAGGCTATTGCCTCGGCCCCGGTGACAACTGGTGGCACAAGGTTCGGCATGATAATCGCCCGACCAAAGTGGCGTGCGGTTTCAGGGGCTACGGCTTTTAACATGGCACCATCGCGCAGATGGAGATGCCAATCGTCGGGGCGGCGCAGTGTAAGTGTCTGAGTCATGCGCGGCTTGTACTGCGCCATCCGTCCAAGCACCAGTGGTCAGGCGGCTTCATTCGGTATGGCCCGTTCAAAAACGACCACTTTTCCATGTGAACCCTTGGCACAATAGGTCATTCCAGCGTGTGAAAAAGCATCAAAGACGGCCGCTACGCCAGTGGATCCGATCCATTGTGGATGAAGCTCGACAACTGCTGAACGCAGTCCCGTCAGGTCAGCAGCGGACAACACGTCCACTTCGGCGCCTTCGATGTCGCAGATCAGCACATCGGGCCGGGATCTGTCGATCAGCTGATTAATGCCAAAGCAGGGAACCAAAACACTGGTTTCAATACGGTCGGGATGAATATCGGCGCGCGCTGAAGAGGCCAAGAAATTTCTGCGCAGGTAGACTTTTTTGTTAGGGCCATCTTGGGCGCTGGCCAGTCCATGCAAGACCATAATCGAGTTTATGTTGTTGGTGGCGTGTTGCCGCTGGATGTATTGAACCAATTCTGGATTAGCCTCTACCACGGTAACTTCGCTGGCCCCAAGCTGGCGTGCTTTTGCGGATAGATACCCCAGACCACCGCCCAGTTCCAGAACCCGATCGCCAGATCGGATCATATAGTGCAGGGCGCGGGCCTCTTTGATTTCGTAGGTGCCATTGCGCAGCAGTCTGCGCACGCGCGGGGTCATCACCGGATCGCGTGGAAAAGTCACATCCTCACAAACAAGGGGCATGCTCAGCTGTCCATGGACAAAGACAGACACAGTGCCGCGCGTTCGTCATCTTCCAAATTGAGCCGTGTAATTTTTTGGAAAAAGGCTTCAACATTCGGATCTTGACGCAGGGAATTGGCGCGCGCGCCGTGCCAAATAACGGCCTCGTGGTGCAAATCGGCGAGCTTCGGATCTGCGAGCAGACGATCACGCTCTGCGCGAAGTCGGGGAAGGTGCCGCGCAATCGTGGTATCTGTGTCGCCGCTCCAATCCATGCGGATCCAATAATTGAGCCCGATATCACGATCCACATGCAAAGCACGCCCGCGTTCGCGTTTGACCAGAAAACTTTCGGCGCTGCGCAGAGCATAGTGATTTAACTGGACAAGGTCATAGCCCACCGTGGACCGATTGGACCGCCAACCGCGTTCTGCCAAATCGTCGGTCACATCGGTTCCCGATCCATTCACCCAGCGTATTTGCTGCTGCGCGGATGAACGCAACCGGTTCGGCCTGTGACATCCAAGCTTTTCATAAGCCGCTATATTGCGACCAATTGTTTTGATCCCCCATGCAGAATGTGGCTTTGGACAATATGCCGGTGCGCAATGACGGAACTGTTCGCAAACCAATTGATCGCGATAGTCGGTCACGCCTCCGTGTCCAAAAAGGCGCCATGTCATAGCGATATGTGTCGCTTCGGGCACGGCTTGGAACAGGGCAGCAAGAGTCCCATCGCCGCATTTTATATTAACGAATTCGTCGATATCTATATGTAACACCCACTTTGCATCTTGCACCGCGGGTTCGTGTAACGATTGGTTCAGCGCATGTTGCTGGGGAGATTTGCCGCGCCAATCTGTGGTGATCCGGTGTTCGACCAGCCCCATCGCATCAAGTTGTGCAAGAATTTCGTTGGTCCCGTCTGAGCAATCATTGGTGTAAATCAGAAATTTATCCACCCCAATACTGCGATGATACGCGATCCACTCCAGAATAAAGGGGGCCTCATTTTTCATGCAGGCGACAATTGTGGCTCCGACGGGCTGACCACAGGCTGTGCTGTGAATGGCCTCGGGCTGGCGCGTCTTGATTTTGCGTGGGACCAGGCCTTGGTGCATCAATTCCGTCAGCCTATTCTGTACCGCTGGGGGGAGGATTGATGATCTGACACGGCGACGCTCGAGCACCGGAAGAAAGGCGGATAGATATTGCGTTGCACGAAAACCGTCACCCGGGCCCCGCAGACCGGCGCCATGAGCGTTGGGTGGCATCAAGCTGGCCGCACATAATTCAGGATGATGCGCAAGAAGGGCACTTCGATTGTTCGTAAAATGGTTGGACACGTCTAACCAAGGCGATCCGGATAGCTTTGGACCATCGCCGCCCAGTTTTTCGCGTAAACGATCTGCCACGCTTTGTGGCAAAGACCAGCCGTTGTGTCGGATATATTTATTTAAAAGAGGCGTGAAAGCCAGCATTCGCGCGAGGCTTTGTGCGCAGGGCAACTCGTCCCACGGCGCGCAGGTGATATTGTTCAAAGTTGGATCGCCGGGCAGATCTAGCGCGGACCAAACCACCTGAGCATGATCGCCTGCCTGCATGTCGTGTGTTGTGCCGTGCAAATGCATCTGGCCGGATGGCATCGATTGTCGCCAACCGCCTGCAAAACTATCCAGATCCAACCAAATGGCCACGGCTTCTGGATCGAGAAGCCCATGGCCCAAATTACTGGCATGGTGCAAACAGCCTTCGTACCAATCGGCTTTTTTAATCATATCTACGTCTTGATCGGGACCAGAAACCCGGCCGCGCATAACCGCTTGAGCGTAATGGTGCGCAGCCATTTGGGCGGGGTTTTGCACAAATGCATGGGCGTGCGTGTATTCAGGGTGCGATGCAATAAATTGTGCAAGCGTCTGCCCGTGCAGGGTTTGCCCCCACGTGGCATCTGCAGCGATGACCCGGCTTGCGGGGACAACATCTGTTAAAGCGACGCCTATTTCTAAAGGTTTCTTGCCATTTTGGGAGGCTAGAACAACGTCATGTGCAGCCAGCATGTCTTTGTTTGCAAGCAAAAGTCGCCAAATCCAATCGGTCTGTTTTGGGTCTGGTCCGATCAATAAATCAAGCCGTCTCATTTTGGTCTTTGCCGCCCAACGTTCGCGCGTCCCCACCATGGAATTGGTCGACCGATGTGGTTCGCCAACTTTTCTTGCGCATCCGTGGCGGTTACATCCAAACGTAAGAACGCAGGATCGTTCGCAAAAATGGTTTGTAAAAAATGGTCATGTGCTTTGACCCATGCCAGTTGAGCCTTTGGCGAACCATACCCCGCAGGCAGTCCTGGTATAGATCCGTTTGGCAGGCGCTGTGTGCCCAAATTGCGCCATCGTGCCATGCTGTCTACAATATCGATATAAGGCCGCCACGTCGCAACGAGCCGGATTTCTGGATGGTTGCGTTTTAATGCCTGCAGAATTCCAAAATCACACTGCGGCCAGAGCGACAGACTTTTCCGCAGAATTGACACCTCCCCCAAGCCGTCCAGCCCTGATAGTCCAGACAGCGGATCGCCGGTTTCAAAATAGGCATCGAATAAAGCGCGTGCGACGGGCCGTCGCCCTGGGCCGTGCAAAAGATGGCCTGTCGCGCTTAATCCGGCATGCTCCAGCGCAGTCTGAAAAGTTGTTGTGCCAGATTTTGGCAGGCCAAGATTTATGATCCAAGGGCGTTCTGTGGATGATTTCATAGTCTCATGGCCTTTAATGCCTCGCACAGTTGGGCTTCGTTTCGGGGCAGGCGGGGCGCTGCGTCTAATGCTGCAAGCAATGCTTTGCCATCTCGGGTTTTTCGTAAGTGATTGGCATAAGCGCGATGATGTGCAACGGCAGCTTTGTGGGCCGCCCCGATTTCGGGGATAGATTTCAATTGATGCAATGCACGTCGCAAAGCCGGCATGTGGGTTAGTATCCTGCGATCTTCAGATCCGCTGTCATTGCGGTCTGTCCAGTAGTCCACATCAAAGGCGCGATTGGGTCTGTTTACATCCCCCCGCGCACGTTTAACAAGGTAGGTGTCTCGCGACCTGAGCGCATAATGGTTGAGTGTTGCGAAACTTTGGGTGCCTGCGGCAGGAAACCGTCTGATGCGTCTTTTGTTCGTTGTTTTCACAAACGTCTCGGGCACCGGGCGTCCGGATCCATCGGTCCAATGGGGTAAATAATCCGCCCGAGTAAAAGGCCTATGCGCTCCGAAACTATGCAGTGGGAAATTTTTCTGCACCAGCGTCTTGACCTCGATTGCCGTATCAGAGGCGCAGATATCTTCCGCATGACAGCGCATAAACTGGCGTATGACGGGCCGATCTACAAAACGATCAATACCCGCATTTGCGAAATATCGAAATGTTACGCTTATTGCTGATGGATCACCGCAGGCTTGAATAAGATCGGAAATTTTGCCGTCACCTGCATGAACACATAAAAATTCGTCTACATCAGAAATCCAGACCCAATCGGCGGTCCCCACGCAAGGCTGTTTGCGCGCATCTTTTAGCGCGCCCATTTGGTAGTGTCGGCCTTTTGTGGGATTTGGCAGATGCGTGATAGGAAGGCTGCCCGCGGCAGCATCCAGCACCTCGCACGTTCCGTCATCGCAATCGTTGGAATAGATCAGAAAGTGGCTTACCCCGATCATATGATGATAGGCCAACCACTCCAGCAAGAATGGTCCTTCATTTTTGACACATGTGATCGCGCAGATGTCCATAATATGTGTTTTGCACCGTTATCCCTTGTCATTTCCCAAACGCGCACCAGAATTTATACTGAATTTGATTTAGATTGAATCGACCGACCCTTCTATTCGCTTGACCTTGCAACAAGGCGTGGCAACCTGCCAAAGACCAACCAAAGGACCAAACATGACACAGACTTCGCCGAGCAGCATCGACGCCGTACAATCCATGTTGTCAGAAACGGGCTATATCTGCGGACGTGCACTGGCCACGGTTGTGTTTTTGTCCTTGCGTCTTGGACGTCCGTTATTCCTTGAGGGCGAAGCGGGTGTGGGCAAAACAGAGATCGCTAAGGCATTGGCCAAAAGCCTTGGTCGCAGACTGATCCGCCTGCAGTGCTACGAAGGTCTTGATGCATCAAGCGCAGTTTATGAGTGGAATTTTCCAGCGCAAATGGTGGCAATTCGGACCGCCGAAGCCGCTGGAGGAGCCAATCGCGAAACTCTGCAGTCTGAATTGTTTTCGTCTGACTATCTAACAGAGCGTCCCCTGCTGCAGGCGATGCGCCCGGACCCCGCAGGACCGCCGGTTCTGTTGATCGATGAACTGGATCGAACGGATGAGCCTTTTGAAGCGTTTTTGTTAGAAGCACTAAGCGATTTTCAGGTCACCATCCCTGAATTGGGAACGATCGCGGCGCAGGCTCCGCCGATCGTCATCTTGACATCAAACCGCACACGCGAAGTGCATGATGCGCTGAAGCGGCGCTGTTTGTATCATTGGGTGGATTATCCAAATTTCGAACGTGAATTGGAAATTCTGAACGCACGCGCGCCCGAGGCCGCAGACGCCCTAAGCCGCGAAGTTGTGCAATTTGTGCAAGCGCTTAGGACAGAGGATATTTTCAAAAAACCGGGTGTGGCTGAAACGATTGACTGGGCGAAATGCTTGCTGGCACTTGATGTAGTGGAGCTGTCTCCTGAGGTGATTTCGGACACACTCGGCGCGATCCTGAAATATCAAGATGACATCCAGAAGCTTCAGGGATCCGAGGCCAAGCGTATTCTGGACGAAGCGCGCGCTGCAATCGAGCCGGCCTGAGGCATGCCCGAATACGTCCCCATCGAATTGCCTGAAAATCCACGGCTGGCGCAAAATATCTTGCACTTCGCACGGGCCCTTCGGCGCGCGGGTCTGCCCATTGGACCGGGTCGGGTTATGGATGCCATTCGCGCGGTTGAAGCCGCAGGCTTTACCGACAAAAGAGATTTTTACTGGACGCTTCACGCGTGTTTTGTGAATCGTCCCGAACACCGTGCCACATTCGGACAGGTCTTTCGTCTGTATTGGCGCGACCCGCGTTTCTTGGAACATATGATGTCGTTGATGTTGCCATCGATCCGCGGTGTTCAAGAAGACCGCACGGCACAAGCCGCCGAAAAACGTGCGGCCGAGGCTTTGTTGGACAACAATGTCCCCGAAGCGCCGCAACCTCAGGATCGTGGCGAGGAAACCACCATCGAAATTGATGCGACGCTGACGATGTCGCGAGAAGAAAAACTCAAGACGCTTGATTTTGAACAGATGTCGACGGCTGAAATTACCGAGGCCAAACGTATGATTGCCCGTCTGAGCCTGCCGGTGAAACCGCTTAAATCGCGCCGGACGCAGTCTGCTTACAGGGGGCGTTGGATCGACGGCCCGCGCACTATGCGCCAGTCCATGCGGTATGGTGGCGAATTCTACGATCTGTCACGGCAAAAGCATCGCATCCGCTGGCCCAACCTTGTGACCTTGTGTGATATCTCGGGATCCATGTCGCAATACAGCCGAATGGTTTTGCATTTTCTGCACGCTGTGGCGAATGAAAAGGGTGCAGGTTGGGCCAAGGTGCACAGCTTTACATTTGGTACAAGATTGACAAATATTACCCGCCATCTTGCGACGCGCGATGTCGATGCTGCCTTACAAGCTGCCGGTGCCGAAGCACAGGATTGGGAAGGTGGGACGCGGATCGGGCATTGTCTGGCTCAGTTCAATAAGGACTGGTCGCGCCGCGTTTTGGGACAGGGCGCTGTGGTTTTGTTGATCACAGATGGACTGGACCGCGATGATGCAGGTGATCTTGGTCGCGCCATGCAACGGCTACACCTCTCTGCGCGTCACCTCATCTGGCTTAATCCGCTGCTACGATGGGATGGCTTTGCGCCCAAGGCCACGGGAATCCGCGCGATGTTGCCTCATGTTGACAGCTTTCGCGCCAGTCATTCGGTTCGGTCTCTTGAAACGCTTGCGCAGGCAATTTCTCAACAAACAGACAGTGGTGAAAAAGCACGGCTGATGGCGCTGCTTTGATGGGATGCCTTGGTCTTTCCATTCTGCGCAATTTGCTGATAAAAATACCAATGTGGATTGGCTGCATTCATGCCAAACCACAATGAACCTAGGCAAGCACCGGATGGGCGTATGGACAGTATTGAAAATATCCCCGAAGCCGCACTGAAGTGGCATCTTGACGGGGTGGGCGCAGCACTGGCGACAGTGACACAAACATGGGGATCAGCGCCGCGCCGCGTGGGTGCGCAGCTTGCGATTTCTGCAGATGGACGCATGCTGGGCTCTGTGTCCGGTGGGTGCGTCGAGGGGGCTGTGGTTGTTGAGGCTATGGATGCCATTGAAGATGGTAACGTCCGTCATCTGGAATTCGGAGTGAGCGATGGGGACGCTTTTGCCGTTGGTCTTGCCTGTGGGGGAACAATCAAAGTGCTGGTAGAGCCGATTGGAAGACAGTTGACCCCCGCGCTTTTACAGGACCTTTGTCAGGCGCGCGCGGCCCGTACACCTGTGGCCTATATCGCTGATCTTGCCACGGCAAACCGGAGACTGGCGACCCGTGGTTATGCGGATCGTCTGCGCCGGGACCGGTCGGGTTTTGAACCAGACGGGTCTACGTTTGTCGCGGTTCATAATCCTCCGCTGCGGCTTGTGATTGTCGGGGCGGTTCATATTGCACAGGCATTGGTTCCAATGGCGCGGCTTTCGGGGTATGATCCTTTTGTGATTGACCCGCGCGAGGCATTCGCCTCGCCAGAAAGGTTCCCTAGTACGGCGATGTCGCATGACTGGCCTGATGAGGCACTTGCCGCGCATGGCCTTGATAGTCGCAGTGCACTGGTGTTGCTGACCCATGATCCAAAGCTTGATGATCCTGCGTTAAAACTGGCGCTGGCGTCTGAGTGTTTCTATATTGGTGCGTTGGGATCTACACGAACCCATTCTGCACGTGTGGCGCGTTTGCTAGAGGCGGGATTTGCACCAGAACAGATTGCACGCATTCATGGACCTGTCGGACTGGATTTGGGGGCCGCCAATCCGGCAGAGATTGCAGTTGCCACTTTGGCACAAATCACTCAGGTTTTGCGGTCAGTCAATTGAAATTTGGACCTCTTCCCGTGTGGCAAGCCTTAGGTGGTGTTCTTGCGCATAGCATTCCCCTGTCATCGGGACGTCTGCGCAAAGGGCGTGTATTGACGTCGGACGATCTGGCAAAACTTTCAGCCGATGGGCGTCAGGACGTCACTGTTGCGATGCTGGCACCAGATGATCTGGACGAAAACACAGCCGCACTGGCACTGGCCCAAGCGTTGGTCCCTGATCCCAAAGACCAGGGCCTGCGTTTGGGCGATGCTGCGACAGGTCGCGTGAATATTTATGCGACTGGAGCAGGGGTGCTGGATATATGCCTTGATAAGATAAACGCGCTCAATAGCGTCGACCCGGCAATTACTGTGGCGACATTGCCGGATTTCCAGCGGGTGACCGAGGGGATGCTTGTTGCCACAGTCAAGATAATAGCCTTTGCCATTGCACAGCGGGATTTGTCAAAGGCAGCCGCGCTTGCGCAGAAGGGGCTGCGCATACACAAACCGTGCCTGCATAGGGTCGCTTTGATTGAAACGTCGGTCGGAGATCCCGTTTCGGATAAGGGTGCGCGGGTCACCCGCGACCGTCTTTTGCGTCTGAATGCGGATCTGACCGAAACGGTGCGCTGCGCGCATGATGTGTTGCCGCTGGCAGACGAGCTGACCGCAGCGAAACCCAAAGCTGATTTGATTTTAATCCTGACTGCATCGGCAACGTCTGATCCGATGGATACAGCGCCTCAAGCAGTGCGCGAAGCGGGCGGGACTGTGCGACATGTCGGCATGCCGGTGGATCCGGGAAATCTCTTGTTCTTGGGTGATCTGCACGGTGTCCCGGTCATCGGGCTGCCTGGCTGTGCTCGGTCGCCGGCACTGAATGGCGCGGACTGGGTGCTCGAGCGCGTGATTTGTGGTTTACCAGTCAAGCCGGCAGATATCGCGGCAATGGGTGTTGGAGGTTTACTAAAGGAAATCCCCAGCAGGCCCCAGCCTCGTGATATCACACCATAAGCGTGCAGGTGGAAATAATATTAGAGCCTACGTCGCTTGATTGTTATCGTAAGGATACCCTTGATAAAGTCAGGAAGATTACTTGGCCCTCAAAACTATTGAGGTTTAGACGAGAGGGTACGGATGGTTATGAGCGCGCGCGAGTGGAGCCGCGTTGAAATACTGGCGCAGGTCGATGATTGTTAGTAAGCTGATCGAGTGTCACCAAGGTTTGTTTGAGCCACGTTCCTTAGGAAAGTGACCGGGCTTTTCCGCAGTGGGGGCGAGCATCGCGAATTGGGATTTGATCGCAACCACAATGCCTCACGCCGCGCGTAAGTAGGCTAAATCGCAAACTCTGCCAAACGTCACTGCTTTGAGCGCGAAGGCCATTTTTTCCGCCCCCACAAAACCCGTCAGAGCTGTGAAATTTGAGGATTCCACCCTGTCAGGTTTTGCTCTGCTCAAGGCTTTGCATGAATTTGGGCAAGAACGAATCATCTCTCGACAGTTTTTTGTGCCGGCGATTTTGCCCTAATGGTGGACACAAATGTGCAAGTGTCAGTCAAGGCATGGCGGATTGGTATATATTTCGAACAATTATACTGTGCAGGTGTGATATCGAAACGTCACCTGATATACCCCGCGCCAAGACCTTGGCCCAAAGTCATTTACGTGAGCTCCAGTGCGCAGTGAGGTTAGTGTCGTTCTTTCCGTCTTCAAAAACAAAAAAGCGGCCCCTCAGGGCCGCACATTTCATTCAGTTTTAAGACGCGCTACTTTGGTAGGGGCCCGACCATCATGATCATTTGCCGGCCTTCCATTTTGGGCATATTTTCTACTTTGCCCATGTCTTTCACGTCATCAGCAACCCTGTACAACAGCTCGCGTCCAAGGTTTTGGTGCGCCATTTCGCGGCCTCTGAACCGCAAGGTGACCTTAACCTTATCGCCGTTTTCCAAGAATTTCAAAACGTTGCGCATTTTTACGTCGTAGTCGTGGATATCTGTGCCTGGACGGAACTTAACCTCTTTGACTTCGATGATCTTCTGCTTTTTGCGCGCCTCGGACTCTTTCTTCTGCTGTTCATATTTGAACTTGCCGAAATCCATAATCTTGCAAACCGGCGGGTTTGCGTTGGGAGAAATTTCGACCAAGTCTAGGCCAACCCGTTCTGCAAGTTCTATCGCGCGCACCGGCGTGACGACTCCGACGTTTTCTCCTTCTGGCCCAATTAGCCGGATTTCAGTGCTCCGGATGCGATCATTTACGCGGGGCCCTGTTTCGCGCTGAGGTGGCGCGTTGTGTGGTCTACGAGCGATGGTCGTACTTCCTTTTGGTGGTTAAGTCTCAGGACGGTACCGTAAACAGAGCAAACGTCACATTCAAGCAAAGATGTACCAAAACCGTCCTTATTCCGCCTCAGTTCCATTGTATCACCAGTTTATAGAAAACTTATGTCACATGTGGTATTGTCCAATTTGTGAGCCACGTGAATAACGAGTGAGGGCGCGATGAAGGAAATTCGTCGAGTTTTAGGAATTGCAGTAAGCATTGCCTTTGTAATGGGCCTCGTCATTTGGGGTGTGCGTGGAACGCCAGTCTTTGGCCTGTCACAATCCGTCGTGGTTTGGACCGACGATGTTCAGGGAGAACTGGAAAAGGCTCTACCTCCGAACCTTGGCCCTGCTCCATCCTTGCAACCCGATTTGTTTTCTGTGCGCCGAAGTAATCTGATCTCAGAGGCGGAGGCCTTTTGGGGGCAGGATGGCGAACCGCTCTATTCTGGGGAATTGGTGGATGATCGCAGCCAGATAGAGATTGCCAATTCCGGAACTGTGTCTTTGCCCAATCTTGGGAACGTACCGTCCATCGATTTTTCAGAGCTATTGGGGGCTGCGAGCTATCGCGAATTGACGCCAACAGGGTCGTCATTGTCCCTAACGGCGCCGACAACGCAAGCGGGATCGCAACCAAGACCTGCTCCGTTGAATATCACTGCTGATGTGTCTTTGGAACCTTTGCTGCGCCTTCACGGGTTTGATCTTGATCGCCTTGAATTTGCACTGTCTCGTGAAAACCTGACAAAGGTCGAAAAGTTCCTTTGGATACCGGCGCTGCGCACGGCCCAAAGCAACCCGGTGGTTTTGAAAGAGCAACTCAACCAGATCAGAAAACGGTTTGGCTTCTGGCCGATCTAGGCATGGAATGTGATGCACTCCTGCCAGAACTGTTCTCGGCCAGAGCTGACTTCGCTTTCCGATGATGTTCTTGAAAAGCGAGTAGGGATCCAAATCAGTCCAAAAAGGCCTTTTCAACGACGTAATGCCGGGGAGAGGAATTTGCGCCTTCTTCAAGACCGTAATTTTCCAGCATTTCTTTCAGTTCAAGATTGAAGGCTAGGTTGCCGCAGATCATGGCGCGATCCCTGTCGGGTGACAATGCCGGGACACCGAGGTCAGCAAATACCTTGCCGTTTCGCATCAGATCGGTGATCCGCCCCATGCATGAGCTATTTTCACGTGTCGTGGTGGGATAATAGCGCAGCTTGGCGATGTTTTCAGGTCCGATCAGTTCGGCAAGCATCTCGTCTTGTCGAATAGCATCGATCAACTGTGCCCCATATGTCAGCTCGCCCAGTTCGCGGCAGGTGTGGGTGATGATGATCTCGTCGTAATCCTCATAGGTTTGTGGGTCGCGCAACAACGATGCAAACGGTGCGAACCCTGTTCCGGTCGCAAAAAGCCAAAGCCGCTTACCGGGAAGCAAAGCATCGTGCACCAGAGTGCCCACAGGTTTCGGGCGTAGGATGACTTCGTCTCCGGGCTGGATGTGTTGCAGGCGCGAGGTCAAAGGGCCATCTTGCACTTTGATAGAATAGAACTCCAGCTCATCATCCCAAGACGGAGATGCGATGGAATAGGCGCGTAGAATGGGTTTTGGTTTGCCAGTTTTCGGATGGGGGTCGCCCATTAATCCAATCATGACGAATTCGCCCGACCTAAATCGCAAGGACGCGGGGCGCGTCACCCTGAAAGAAAAAAGCCGATCAGTATAATGCTGTACTTGGGTGACCGTCTGTGCGTCAGGCAGCACGGGCTTTTTGCCATCGGACTGCTTGGGGGTTGGCATAGGTGTATTGGTCACGTGAGACATCTCGTTCATGGTATTTCGCCGGGTCAATTCTACCCGACGCCTCGGATTTAGCGTTGATTGGGATCAATAGGAAGAGCAGCATGGCGTTTTGGCCATGTCTGTGGGCATTAGCCGCGCAGTTGTGCCTGATAATCGTGGGAGCGCCAGGCTGCGCGATCGGTCCAGTCGGATTCAGGCTGGCGTTTGGCAAGCGTGGCGTCGATTTCGACTTCGTCAAATCCAGCGCGGCGAGCCATTGCATACTGATCCGCTATCACATGGCCGCGTGCGCGCAGGCGACCCTGATACCCATTCAGCCGCAACAAGCGTGCAAGCGTAAATCCGCGCCCATCCGCAAAACTGGGAAAATCTATCCGAATTAGAGCGACATCTTCGAAGTTGTCTGCGTTTAATTGAATCGGATCGGCATCTGATTCAAGATCGCGTGCGGGGCCTGTCCCATTCCAAGGTGTGAATGCGCTGCTCCATGTGTCTGGAGCAAAGCCTGTATCGGTGACGATCACGGTCATATAAGGATCCTTTGGTGAGTTTTTTGCACCTGTGCCGAACGTCTGGTGGGTGAGAAATGAACACCGTGCCACTGCCTGTGGAATGGTAGGATCGTGTCAGTCGCCGAGTGGGAAAAGTTAGCCTCATGGCTGTACAAGTGATGCGTCAAGACCTGTTCTGGCGCATGATGAATAGGTGTTTTGCGCAAAACCTGCTGTGCGATCGCGCGATTATGCTGCGTGTTAAGTGTATCAGGCCGCATCGGCATGCTCTGATGTGGTGTAGAGGGCTGCTTTAAAAGGGACCATCCCGACGCGATTGTAGCAATGCAGAAAGGTTTCATCCGGGGCAGTGCGAATGGCAAGATAAGTGTCTATTACCCGTTCAACTGCGGGCACGATATCCTCAGCTGAAAACCCTGGCCCAGTGCGAACACCAAGTGCTGCGGTTTCAGTGTGGTCCCCACCCAAAGTGATCTGATAGGTCTCTGTGCCGGCACGGTCCAGACCAAGGATACCGATGTGGCCCACATGATGATGTCCACAGGCATTGATACAGCCTGAGATCTTGATCTTGAGATCCCCGATGTCGTGTTCGTTGCCAAGTTCGTCAAACCGTGTCGCGATCTCTTGAGCGATCGGGATAGAGCGTGCGGTCGCCAACGCGCAGTAGTCCATGCCTGGACACGCGATAATGTCGGACACCAAGCCGATATTGGCCGTTGCCAGCCCATGCTGTTGTAAAATGGCAAAGACCGTGGGCAGATTTGATTTATGCACATGCGGCAAAACAATGTTTTGCTCATGACTGACCCGCAGTTCGTTGTGGCCAAAACGCTCTGCCAGATCGGCCATGGCCCGCATCTGATCCGAGGTTGCATCACCGGGCGTTTGTCCATGGGCCTTGAGACTGATCTGCGCAATGGCATAGCCCGGGGCACGATGCGAGGAGGTGTTTGTATCTACCCATGACCGGAAAACCGGATCGCGTTGATAGGCCAGATCGAACGGGGCGGTGTCTTGCGTGACAAAGGCGGGTGCGGCGAAATCCTTTGAGATCCGTGCCAGATGCGTTGCGTCAACGCCGGTAAACTGGGATCTCAGCAATGTAAAACGGTCCTCGACCATGTCGCGAATGGCATCGATCCCGTGTTCATGGACTGTGATTTTAATGCGTGATTTGTATTTGTTATCGCGCCGTCCAAGCAGGTTCCAAACAGATACCACAGCCTCTGTATAGGGTAACAAATCCTCTTGCGGGAGAAAGTCTCGCAGGACCTTGCCGATCATCGGTGTGCGTCCCATACCACCGCCGACGATCACCTCAAAGCCGATGGCGCCGTCACGCTCGATCATGCGCAATCCAATGTCATGGGCACGCGTGACGGCGCGGTCATTGGGGCTTCCGGTGACAGCAATCTTGAACTTGCGGGGTAGAAACTGAAATTCAGGATGGTCGGTGGACCATTGGCGCAAAAGTTCTGCAACGGGGCGTGGATCGGCCAGCTCGTCCTGTGCAGCGCCGGCAAAATGATCTGCGGTCACATTTCGGATTGTGTTGCCAGAGGTTTGAATGGCGTGCATCTGCACGTCAGCCAAAGCGTCCAGCATGTCGGGCACGTCGCGCAGTCGTGGCCAGTTGAATTGAATATTTTGTCGGGTGGTAAAGTGGCCGTAGCCTTTGTCCCATGTATCTGCGATCGTGGCCAACTGATGCATCTGCGGACCGCTCATTGTTCCATAGGGCACCGCGACGCGCAGCATATATGCATGCAACTGCAGATACAGACCGTTCATGAGGCGCAGCGGCTTGAATTCGTCTTCCGTCAGGTGGCCTGCGATGCGGCGTTCGACCTGTGCGCGGAATTGACGATTGCGTTCGGTGACAAAAGCGGCGTCAAAATCAGAATAACTGTACATGGATTTGGTATCCTTTGAGTGTTCGCAAAAGCGCACAAGCGCGGGCGACCTGACTTAGGACGCAGCCTGTTTTCCGTGATGATAGTTCGATGGGCCACGACGCCGAAAATCTTCGCGAAAATGGACAGGTTCGGGGCCTGTCAGGGTCACATCGGCCAAATAAATCCCAACCGCATTGGCATGACCCTGACTGTCAGCAAGGCGTTGGTCCGCCTGATCGGTATCGGTTACGATATATGCTTCGTGCAGATGGCGCGACCACTGGTTATCGGCTGTAAGATAAATCACATCCCCTTCCAGCAGGTCATTTGCGGTTACAACCTTGGGAACAAATGCACGTGCCATCAGGCGAACTCCTCTAACAGGATGGTAGGCAAAGACTTGGCGGCTTCGCGTGGGCAAAGGCCGAAAAGGATGACCGCGGGGCCATCTAAATGGGCCTCTTCCAACGTATTGGCCAAATCGTACAACGTGGTGGATAGCGTGCGTTGGGTCTGCCGTGATGCATTTTCAACGACCGTGATCGGGGTCGCGGGGGCAGCTCCGAAAATCATCAGCCTGCCTTGCAAAAACCGGGCTGCACGCTTGCCCATATAGATGGCAGCGACTTGTCCCGGTGCGGCTAGGCTGCGCCAGTCGTGTTCTGCAAAGCCTGCTACATCATGGCCGGTCAGTATCCGCAGGGACGCATTGCGTCCGCGTCGGGTCAGGCTTTGGCCGATACCTGCGGCGGCGGCTGATGCTGCTGTAATCCCTGGTAGAATTGTAAAGTCCAGTCCTGCTGACTGTATCGCTTCGATTTCTTCGTCCAGTCGGGCAAAGATCGTCGGGTCCCCGGCCTTCAGCCGCACCACACGCTGGCCTTTTTCAGCTTCGGCCACGAGGCGTGCGTTTATGTCGGGTTGTGGGGTATGATGTCCAAAACCCATCTTGCCCACATCTATCCGCCTGCCAGTGATTAGTGCAATGATGTCAGGTGAGACCAACCGGTCATGTAACACCACGTCAGCCTGTTGCAGTGCGCGCAAGACGCCAAGCGTCAGCATATCAGGATCGCCCGGGCCGGAGCCTGCGAATGTGATTGGAAAGACGGGGCGACGTGACATGACCAAAAGCCTCTGCATCGATTTTATCTGCTATCCAATTTAGGAAATTTTCCCTATTGGATGCTAGTATGTTGATCAAATAAGAACTAATGATCTCATTTAAGGCAGTTATACAAAGATTTGTTCTGAAATTTATGTGGAGGGCGAATAGGAATGCGGATAGATGAATTAGATCGGAAAATCCTTGCAGAGTTACAGCGCGATGCTGCGCAGTCGCTTGACGATATTGCGCGGAGCGTGGGCAGTTCAAAGACACCGGTCTGGAACCGGGTCCGAAAAATGCGCGAGGCAGGCGTCATCGGCGCACAGACCGTCGTGCTCAATGCAGATGCGCTTGGTTTTGAGGCCTGTTTTTTTGTTTTGATCCGCACGTCAGAGCATGAGGCCGTGTGGCAGCAACGGTTCCTAAAGGCTTTGCAGGACAGACCCGAGGTGCAGGAGGCGCACAGGCTGGCGGGTGACATCGATTATATTCTGAAGGTGCGGGTCAGAAACGCGCGAGCCTATGACGAGTTTTATCAGGCACTGATTTCTGAAGTTCGCGTCTATAACGTGACGGCGCTTTTGTCGATGGAAGAGCTGAAATCCACAAACGCGTTGCCGTTATAGACGCCTTCTTTTCAAAAGGAGCGCTTCCGCGCGCTCTTTTTCAGAGATCACAGCCGTGTCGCGATAATCGAATTACGATCACTGATGTACAATCAATGATTTTAGCCCGTGGAAATGATAGGTGTCGGCGTATGATGGCGCCGCGCTCAGGCGTAGGTTCGGGCAGCGTGCAAATAACACTGGAAGCGCGATTTGCATTTCCAGTCGCGCAAGCGGTGCGCCAACACAAAAATGTAATCCGCCACCAAATGCTGTGTGCGGCTTTGCTGCGCGCGTTATGTCGAAGCAATGTGGATCCGTATATTGCGCCGGGTCCCGGCCTGCCGCACCCAGTAACAACGCAATTTCATCACCACGCTTGAGCGGTGTGCCACAATATGTTCCGTCCTCGTAAACATACCGCGTGAACATGTGGAGTGGAGGGTCGTAGCGCAAGATCTCTTCGACGGCGGGTGCGGCTGTATCGTTCTGAACCTTCAACCCCCGCTGCAAAAGCTGTGCAAGACCGTTGCCGATGGCGTGGACCGTCGCCTCATGTCCAGCGTTCAAAAGCAGGATGCAAGTTGTTATGAGCTCGTCTGTGTTCAGCCGATCCCCATCGGCCTCGGCCGCCAACAGGTGGGTGATCAAATCATCACGGGGATCCGTTCGACGGGTTTCTGCATAATCCCGCAGAAAATCTGTGAATTCTTGTGCGGCAGTGGCAGCGGCGTCTTCGATTGTGCGGTTTCTGCGGGCCATATACATGGACACCATGGCGTGGGACCATGCCAAAAGTTGTGGGGCCATGTCTTCGGGAACGCCCAAAAGCCGCGCGATCACGCGTACGGGAATGATTTGCGCGTAGGCTGTCAAAAGGTCGATATCTCCGTTGGGGAATTTATCGATAAGCTCGTGACACAACACAGTGATTTCTGGTCCAAGTTCAGCAATACGACGCGAAGTGAATGCGCGCAAAACCAGTCCCCTCAGGCGTGTATGGCGAGGGGGCTCAAGCTCGAGCATAGAGTGCGCTTCAACTGCATAGAAGGGCTCGAGGTGAGGGGGGACCTGTGTCGCGGACAGGGGTGTCCGGCCAAGCCGTTTGTCGCGAAACAACGCATGCACATCACTGTGGCGAACTGCGCAAGGCATTGCGTAGTCTTCCCACCACACAAGCCCCGGATTTTGCCGCAGAGTGTCATAGAAGGGATAGGGATTCTGCACAAAGTCGGGGTCTGTGGGAGATTGCGTCGCATGTATCATTCGCACAGGGTTACGCGACCCGCCAGCAATGGCAAGGAGGAAAGGTCACCTCTGAGGTTGGTTTTTTCTGTCTTGCCCATCAATGGCTAAATATGGGGTAATTTGCGGGGTTGTTCGATTGTGATGACTATATATAGTGAACGCAGCGGATCACGGTGATGGAGATTGCATGCCTATGGAAGGGTGTCGTTCAAAGTGGTGGAAAGAGCCCGGAACCCGCATGCGCGACGTGCTCCATGCAGTGTATCCGCTCAGTCCTTGGTCGCAGTCCCTTTGTCAGCGAGTTGCCTGGCGGCACCCTTTGATGGAATGTCCTACAAATACCTACCGGCGCGTTTCACCACGCGCTTTTTTTGTGCCCGCCAGCAAAGTCAAAGAGGTCTATGTCGCGTTTCCAAAGAACGGTTTGTTATGAATACCAGTGTCGGAAATCTTAGGACCCTTGTTCTGAATGCAGATATGCAACCCTTGTCTTGGGCACCGCTGTCGTCTTGGACATGGCAGCAGGGCCTGGTGGCTGTGTTGCAGCACAGAGTAATCCAGCTTAAAACATACGAAGATGTTTTTGTGCATACATCGTCAAAAGCGTTTGAAGTTCCGGCGGTGGTTGCATTGAAAACCTATCGCAAACGCAAGCGTGTGGCTTTCACCCGTTTTAATGTTTTTCTAAGGGACGAATTTCGGTGCCAATATTGCGGTGCCGAAATGGCGGCCAAAGATCTTACGTTTGATCATGTGGTGCCGCGCTCTGCGGGGGGGGTCAGCCGCTGGGATAATATCGTTGCGGCCTGTGGGCGTGACAATCTGCGCAAAGGTAGCAAAACACCAAAGCAAGCCGGTTTGCGGCTGATGCGAAAACCATTTGAGCCCACTCCGCGCCAGCTTGATAGTATTGCAAGACGTCTGCCTGTTGCCAAAGACGCGTTGCACCAGACATGGCTGGATTTTCTATACTGGGACAGCGAATTGACCAAATAGCGCGCGCCATGATTGGGGGATCACAGCGTGTTGGGTCGGCTGATATGATGTTGCCCAGCCCGACCAATGGTGCGGTGCGCGTCAAACAGCGCGTTCCCCCAACCAACAAGGACTTACCACCCTCAGGGGGGGGTGTTTGTGGCCAAGGTCAGTATTCCGGCAAGGGCTCCAACCAATTCCAGATGGCAATGGCCGCGTTGTTTGCTAGGATAAACGCTGACCTGTGCCCCTAATACTCCTCCGTTTTTTTGTAGAGTCTGCCCAACCAAAGGACAGACAAATGAAGAAGCGATTTAGCGACGAACAGATCATAGCAATGCTGAAGGAACAGGAAGCCAGCGTCGGGCGTGTGATATTTTATCAGTGGATCGTTCAAGCGTTTGATATCAATCCAAACGGGTTGATAATGAGGAGGAACGGGATGCCATCAAACGCATTTCCAGGGAACGCG
>JAQXDR010000172.1 GCA_029251265.1 Pseudoprimorskyibacter sp.
GGCTAGAAGCGACTAAGGTGCAACGTGGGGCAGACAACGTGGCTGTAATCGTGCGCTACCCGGACCAAGACCGGAACAGTTTGTCTGACTTGCTGGATCACACCATAACCACCCCGAGCGGAGCGATCATACCGCTCAGTTCGGTCGCCGATATCGAAGAAGACCGCGCGCCGACTGAAATAACCCGTCGGAACGGTCGACAGATCACCACTGTGACGGCTGACGTTGATCGCGCTGTCATGCCGAGCCAAGCCGTAAACGGTATCTTGCGCGAACGGGTCCTACCAGCGCTGCAATCACAATATCCCGGACTGATCTTTGAATTTGGCGGTGAACAACGCAGACAGGGTGGCGCTTTTGGTGCGCTTCTACAGGCCGTGGTTGTCGCACTTTTCGTGATCTATGCGTTGCTGGCGCTGATATTTCGCAGCTACGTTCAGCCAATTGTTGTGATGCTTGCCATCCCGCTTGGTCTGATTGGCGCTGTCGTAGGCCATCTGATCATGTCAGTGCCGATCTCTTTGTTATCTATCTTTGGGATTATTGGGCTCGCGGGGGTTGTTATCAACAATTCACTTGTGATGGTCGATGTCTATAATGAGTATCTGGCGAAAGGCGTGCCGCTACGGGACGCCGTTGTGCAAGGCACCAAAGACAGGTTTCGCCCAATTTTATTGACTTCGGTGACAACCTTTTTAGGAGTTTATCCTTTGATTACCGAGACGTCTTTGCAAGCACAATTCCTGATCCCATTGGCAATTTCCATAGGCTATGGCGTTTTGATTGGTACTGTCTTTGTCGTTTTATGTGTGCCGGCCATTTTTGTCGCTCAGGCAAGAGCAGCACAGGCCCTCGCATGGATGTTTGGCATACAAACACGTTACAACGGAAAGGCAGATTTGGTTGAAGTTTGACAACTCGATAATCAGACTTTTGGCCCGCTCTCAGGGTGTAATCTGGTTGACAGATGTACCAATAGGCCATGTCGCATCAAAGATATACCAACCACTGAACTGGTATTTTTCGGGTCAATGACGGATGACTTTCACGTCGAAGCCATCCGTGCAACTTTATACCTTGCGAGAGGTTCTATTGTGCAACCATTGCAGCAGTCCATCCTGCCGTACACATCGATTAGCTCATGCCGTGGCGCATTAGTATGCAGGCTTGACACCTCTCACACGTAACAACAAGCAATTTTGGAAATATCTGATAAGGGCATTAATTTATGCAAACAAATCAATTGACAACGCAAGCTGCGATTAAATTGTTTGACAGTCTTGAACCTGCGCAGGCGTCCCACATGATAGGCCGATGGACAGGGCGGGAGATAGCAACCAATCATCCAATGGATGGCATGCTGGCCGCGACTTACTGGCACGGGAAACGCTTTGAGGGCGAGGACGCCGTTCACCCACTTGTGCATAATCTCCCACTTTGGGGTGAAAGGAGCCTCAACCCTGGGCTGCTACCCATCCGGTTGCTCGTAAGACTGCCCCTTCGCGATGTGATCCTCCCATTTATTTTGCCGCTGATTGTACCATTTTTTAGCACTCGGCACCCCAAAGCCAGACTGCGCACCATTTCCTTTCGCGGTCGTATGCATGCCGCGATGTGCTATGATGCCAAACCAATTAACGACGTCTTTGCTATTCTTGACGAAAACACAGTGATGGGCTGGATGGATTTCAAAGGCACAGACCAACCCTATTTTTTTGAATTATCACGCGACATCTAAAAGACCCTCGATTAAGGTGCGGGGCCTGTCTTGGAGAGGCTTTTTCCAAGAGTGGTCGGAACGCTTCTGGCCACGCCTCTCGCGCCAATTGATCCAGCACCACATATCTAAGATATCGTCCTTAGTGACCCATACACCTGTCAACATAATGGGCTTCGACGGCTCCCTATGCCGCTGTCTTTAGTTCCTCAATTTTTGCACCATCCCAATCACTCGCAAATTCCAACCCCATGCTTTCGATCAGCGCTTCCGATGCTTAACAAAAAAATGCGAATATATGTTCGGAGCCTTTTTGAGAAAGAAGAAAGGGTCTTCTTACAAGATTTAAACAGGGCTACAGGACAACAGCGGATAACGACTATGTGCACCGGTGCTAAATGTTTGCTTGAAGTCAGGTAATTGGCGCCTGCACTCCTAATTGTCTACATTTCATCAAATCGTATAAAAAAATTGTTAGCGCCGATAAGTCGGAGAAGTTCGCAATTTCGCCCTTCCAGCATCGGGATAATGACGGATATAACGACAACGTCAGACATCTGCATGACGCTATTTGATGTGGTCCATTTCACATCCTAATAGCTTTTTGTAATAAGTGCGCTTCAAATACTCACGTTTGCTCTGACGGCTCTGTGATGGGAATACGGCCATGTTTGAGCCTTTGTGCCAAGGCTCAAGGCAACCGTACGGTTGTGGACACCCGATCTAGGACATTCAGTACGAGCATCGACACAACAAGCTGCCGCTTTTGGCGGCCAGACAGGTTGAGAACGTTCAGTCTGGTAAGCGCCCCGGTCACAGATAATCTACGCGCTGCAATCCATGCTTTGCCATTTTTTCATTCAATGTCCTGCGTGGCAGGCATAATTCATCCATGACCGCTGCAATGGACCCTTTATGGCGGCGCATGGTGTTATCGATCAACATGCGTTCAAAGGCATCCACATATTCTTTTAGTGGCTTACCTTCTGTTGTCATGACAGGCTGCATTTCAGTATGGTCATTTATCAATAGCGATGCAATCGTTGCAGGACCGCGTCGTGCTTGTAAGACTGCGCGTTCGGCAAGGTTTACCAATTGCCGGACATTGCCCGGCCAAGGGGCTTGCAACAACTGTGCCGCCTCTTGCGCGGAAACCTTTGGAGCGGGGCAGCCGTATTCATCTGCGAACCGATCTGTAAGATCCGTGAACAGTAATAGGATATCCTCGCCTCGATGCCGCAGTGGGGGGAGTGTCAAACGCAAGGCGCTAAGTCGGTAAAATAGATCCGATCGCAGAACCGTCTCAATGGTTTGTCCCTCGTCTTGAAGATTACAGATCGCCACGACACGGACGTCAGGAGGCGTGCCTTGTTCATTTAGGGCATTCACCAGCCGTGCTTGGACGGTTATCGGCAGGGTTTCGACATCTTCAAGAACCAGCGTGCCACCGCGAGCTGCATCCATGGCAGCCACTTCCGTTCCATCGCGTTCGGTCCCACCGAACAACCGCCACATAAGCGCAGCCTCTTCCATACCGGCACAGCCAACCAGCACAAAGGGCTTGCCCCCGCGATTGCCCGCCGCATGAAGCGCGTGCGCGGCTAGTGTCTTGCCTGTGCCCGTTTCGCCCTCGATTAAAACGTGACCATCTGCTTGACCAAGATCTAAAATATCTTCGCGCAAACGCTCCATGACTGGACTGGTGCCGATCAATTTCTGCATCAATTGACCACCATTGGTCAGATCACGACGCAAGGTACGGTTATCCAACGTCAGGCGGCGTGAAAGGGTCGCCTTACGCGCTAGTTCCGCCATACGGTCAAGGTCAAAGGGCTTTTCCAGGAAATCCCATGCACCAATGCGCATCGCCTCGACGGCCATTGGAACGTCTCCATGGCCGGTTATCATGATGACTGGTAATGTGCTGTCTTGTAGCATCAATCGCCGCAAAAACTGGATTCCATCCATGCCCGGCATCCGAATGTCCGAGATCACAATACCCGGATAATCCGGGCCCAGTTTGTTTAACGCGTCTTCTGCGCTGGCGAAGGTTTCAGTTTCGTAACCAGATAACGCGAGCCACTGGCTTATAGACTGGCGCATATCCTTCTCATCGTCGACGATTGCGATCAAGTCAGATTTGGGCATTGACGTGCCTTTCTTATTATTTAGCTGCAGTCGGTTGGGTTGAAGATGATGCTACAAAGGGCGCCCTAGACGACACATCTGCGTCTGCCTCAAGTAAGGGCAACTGCATCTCGAAAACGGCGCCGCCCTGTTCACCATTGCGAGCTCTTAGTCGACCACCATGGTCGGTCACAATGCCCGAGGATATCGCCAAACCTAAGCCAACCCCGTCACCGGGTTGTTTTGTTGTATAAAATGGTTCGAATAATGCGCTTAGATCCTCAACACCATCGCCGTTGTCCCGAACTGTCAGGGATACTGTTTCACCACTGGCCAAAATCATATCGATGGTTGGTGTTGCGACATTGCGGGTGGCATCCAAGGCGTTGCGCAGAAGATTTATAATGACCTGTTCCAACCGCATCCGATCCCCCAGCACAACCACCGGGTCTTCGGGTAGCATACAGTTCATCTGTACACGCCGACTTTTGAGCTGGGGTTCCATCATGGAAATGGAAGACGTAACAGCAGCAGCCATATCAACTGGGTGTAACTCATCCGCGCCTTTGCGCGCATAGCTTTTCAACTGTTTCGTGATCGCACCCATGCGTTCGATCAAATCGTCAATGCGCAGAAAGGCGACCATCGCCTCTTCGGATCTGGACCGTTGTAACAATAATCGCGCCCCAGCAAGGTAGGTTTTCATGGCCGCGAGGGGTTGGTTTAATTCATGACTGACGGCAGCAGACATCTCTCCCAGGGCAGCAAGTTTGGAACTTTGCGCCAATGACTGCTCGGCCACAGCAAGGCTTTGTTGCATCCGTTCACGTTCAGCGATTTCGCGCTGCAGGCGCATATTCAATTCCCGAAGATTAGCAGATTCGCGTTGAAACAGGGCCATGCGCAAAGCTGTCTTGCGACTGAGACCGTAAAACAGTAACGCAGCAAGGATTGCGAAACCCATGATTTCCAGCGCAAGAACCGTGTTGACCCGCTCTCGGACCCCCGAATAGGTCGAAAAACTGACAATGCGCCAGCCACGAAAAGGCACGCGTGTCTCCGTCCGCATCACACCTTCCCGGCCAAGATAGGCATCCGGCGGCAAAACGGCCCAATCCGACGTCAGCTGAATGGCGCGATCAATGGCGCGATCAGCCGGCGCGCGGCGTAAAGCCTCGGCTTCATTTAAACCCCGCCAGCGATTTTCGGTTGATAAAATAATCGTACCTTCACTATCCGACACCAACACTGCATCTGCGATACCAGCCCAAGCAAATTCAAATTTTTGCAAATCAACCTCGACAACGATAACGCCGATCGCTTGGTTTTGGAATTCAATCTTGCGCGAATAGGCAAATACGAAGCCCGGACCTTCACGCGAAATTGCCCTGAACACGGTGTTGTTTGATCTCAATGCATCTACGAAATAGCCGTCGTTTCGATGCAATCCACCAAGACGGTTGCGATCAGTGGATGCCATTGTACGCCCGTCCATATCAAGCAGCATCAGAGAGGCTGACCCGATTTCTTCGACAAACGAGATCAAACGTTGCGAGCTTTGACTGAAATCGCCGGAGTTTAACGCACCTATCAGAGTGGCGTCATTGGCCAACAATTGGGGTACAACTGCATTACGACGCAGTTCGGACATTAGATTTCCCGAATAGAGAGCCAATCGCAGCGCAGCCCGGTTGCGGTCGGCCTCGGCAAATTGATGGGTCAGCGCACGATTGGTGACACCAATCGTGGCAACAGCCAGTAGGGCCAAAACGGCCAGAGCGACACGCAACCTCCACGTCAATGGCGCAGCGCGCAAAAGCCGTGGACGGTTTTTCGAAGAAGGACCAGAGGACAATGTCATGCGCTCAAGCTAAGCACCCAAGCGCCAAGGCTCAAGTCACGCGACTGAAAGCTCTGTGATCAGATTGGCGAAAAGACGCGCACCGTCGGTCCCACCATGGGCCGAATCGCTCGCCCGCTCGGGATGGGGCATCATACCCAACACGCGTCGGTTCTGCGACAAAACTCCGGCAATATCCTTGTCTGACCCATTTGGATTATCACCATAGGTAAAGGCCACGCGGTCCTCTGCCACCAATTGGGCCAAGGTGTCCGGAGCCGCCGTATAGTTTCCATCATGATGTGCGATCGGCACAGTGATCTGTGATCCGCTCTCATATCCGCAGGTGAACACACTATCGGACGTGGCGACATGCAAGGGTACAGACTTACAGATATACTTCAAACCTGCATTGCGCAGGAGCGCACCCGGAAGCATCCCGGATTCAGTCAAAACCTGAAAGCCGTTACAAATCCCAATCGCATATCCGCCCCGATCGACATGGCTGCGAAGTGCCTTAACAATTGGAGAACGTGCAGCGATGGCCCCACACCGAAGGTAGTCGCCAAAGCTGAATCCGCCCGGCACTCCGACCATATCGACACCGCTTGGCAGTTCGGTTTGTTTGTGCCAGACCATCTCCACGTCACATCCCGCCTCCCGAAGGGCAACGGCAAGGTCTCGGTCACAGTTTGACCCGGGAAAAACAAGAACAGCAGCTTTCATCTGAAAAATCTTTCTGGGTTTGTATCAGGACTGAAAATCGGTAATGACAGCGACCCCGGGCGGGGTCGGACCGTTGAAGGCGCGCAATTCGGCGCTGGTGCCCGATAATGCGATTTCACGTGCGATCAGCGGGCTCATATCAACCGCACCATCCGTGATCATTTCCAGCAAGGATGGATATCGCCAGCTAGGCATGCCGCGGGTACCATAAAGGGCCAGATTGCCCAGATAGACGGTGCTCATGTTGATTTCCATGCGGGCCGTATGGCCGACCGGCATACCAACCTGCACATGTCGCCCCAAAGGCCGCAGACACTCGAGCGATGCATTGACAGTTTCCGGGATACCAAGAGCTTCGATACTGACATGGGCACCCCCACCGGTCAGATCTTTGATGCGCGCCGCGACATCGCCATCTTTGGCGTTGACACAGCCTTGCATCCCAAGCCCCATGGCGTGGTCCAGCTTGTCCTGCACAACATCGACAACAATCACCTTGGCCCCAAGTGCGCGTGCCAGAATAGCTGCAGACAAGCCGATACCACCGGTCCCGTGAATGGCCACCCATTCCCCTGCCTGCACAGCCGCGCGTCCTGTAAGTGCATGCCAGCTGGTCGTCACCCGACATCCAAGGCCGGCGGCCACGGTAGGCGACAAAGCCTCTGGCAGTCTCGCAAGGTTATGATCGAACGGAACGGCGACATATTCCGCAAAGGCGCCAGGTTCGATAAAGCCCGGCAATCGTTGATTAGGACACGTGTTCTGGTTGCCAGACTGACAGGATGGACAGGTTCCACAGGCCAGTATAAACGGAGCGACCAAGCGGTCTCCGACAGACCAGGTGGCCTGTGGGCCGGCTTCAACAACTTCACCACAATATTCGTGCCCACCAATTTGGCCTGGCTTTACACGGGGGTGTTCTCCGACCCATCCATGCCAGTCCGATCTGCACACGCCACAGGCGATAACCCGCAAGATAACGCCGTTGTCTGGACAAACCGGATACGGCACATCCTCAATCGACAAATCAGCATTGTATTCTCTTAAAACCGCCGCGCGCATATGCTCTCCTCCCTTCGGGTCAGAGAAGGTCGACCCGATAGCTTTCAATCACTGTGTTGGCCAAAAGTTTTTCGCACATTTCACGCACTGTGTCTTCTGTTGTTCCATCCGCAAGATCCAGCTCAAGAACTTTGCCCTGGCGCACACCGCTGACGCCATCAAAGCCCATTGCCCCAAGCGCATGGCGCACGGCCTCGCCTTGGGGATCAAGAACACCATTCTTCAGCATGACATGCACTTGGGCTTTCATGACGCGTCTCCTTTGGAGGATCTAATTAATAAGCTTTGGCTTTTCCATGGGGGTCGCATTTCTGGGCATTACGCCCAAACGACGCGCGACTTCGGTGTATGCATCAGCAAGGCTACCCAGATCACGACGAAAAACGTCCTTATCCAGTTTTTGACCCGTCTCCATATCCCACAAACGACAGCTGTCCGGGCTGATTTCATCTGCAACAATCAGGCGTTGAAAATCACCATCAAAAACGCGTCCAACCTCGATCTTGAAGTCGACCAAACGAATGCCCACACCATACATCAGTCCAGACATGAAATCGTTAACCCGCAATGCAAGGCTAAGAATATCGTCCATGTCCTGTTGGCTGGCCCAGCCAAAGGCTGCGATGTGTTCTTCGGTCACCAGCGGATCGCCCAGTTTGTCGTCTTTGTAGCAATATTCTACAATTGGACGGGGCAGCTGCGTGCCCTCGTCAAGGCCCAGTCGGGTGCAAAGTGTTCCGGCGGCAACATTGCGAACAATAATTTCAAGCGGAACAATTTCGCAACTACGTACCAACTGTTCGCGCATATTCAGCCGTTTGATAAAATGCGTAGGCACCCCAATGGCATTCAAGCCCGTCATGAAAAATTCTGACAAACGATTATTCAGCACACCTTTGCCATCGATGATATCGCGTTTTTCTGCATTGAACGCAGTCGCATCGTCTTTGAAATACTGAACCAAGGTGTCCGGTTCCGGACCTTCATACAGAATTTTTGCCTTGCCTTCGTAAATCTTTTTGCGACGTGCCATAGGCTCTCTTTCACGGGATCAGCTGGGATGTGCCTGTGCTAGGCAAGAGTTCTCTTAGAGCATGGCCGACTGGCTCGCAAGCGCCACCGTTTATGTTGGTGAACCCGATAAGGTCAGAAACGCCAACTTGCTGCATATTTCACGGGATTTGCAACGAATCATCTTCAATGTGCAACTATGGTCCCAATCATATTGGATAGCGGATCAAATCAGGATCGGCCAAATCAAGCGGGAATGGCAATGAGCACTTTTGATGAGCGCGAAAGCGCATTCGAGAATAAATTCGCCCATGACGCCGAGATGCAGTTCAAGGCACAAGCACGGGCAAATAAATTGCTCGGCATCTGGGCGGCAGAGTTGTTGGGAAAAACGGGCACCTCGGCAGAAGCTTATGCAAAAGAGGTTGTCCTATCCGACCTTGAAGAAGCAGGACAGGAAGATGTGTTGCGTAAGGTTGCCGGCGATTTGGGCGATTTGTCAGATGTCGAAACGATCCGGGCACAACTTGCGAAATGCCTGGTGCATGCCAAAAGACAACTTGCTACTGATTAATTCGTGCGGCTGCACCTATAGACACACACGTCGTTCCACTTTTTGCGAAGGTGCTGTTCTGCCCTGATGCGGCGTGGAACGCGCGCTGACACTGAAGCTTTGCCAGACTCATTTCGCGAAGCAGCCCTCTGCCCTTTTATCGCATAGCTTTCATAATAATCTTGAAAAATATGAATTTGCTTCAAGAAGCGATTTCATGGCACAGCCTGCGAAACTACCAGATACGCAAGGCGCGCAAAATGACCAACCTCATGTCTACACTTTTGTCCAAACGTGATTGGCTGCTTGCGGATGGTGCCACCGGAACAACCCTTTTCAATATGGGGTTGAGTTCTGGCGATGCACCAGAACTTTGGAACTGCGATTATCCCGATAAGATACGCGCATTGTATCAAGGTGCGGTAACAGCTGGCAGCGATTTGTTTCTGACCAACTCATTTGGAGCAAACAGATCGCGCTTGAAACTTCATAATGCAGGGCATCGCGCAACAGAGTTGTCGCGAATAGCTGCGGAACTTGGTCGTGAGGTCGCCGACGCGTCCGGACGCGACATCGTGGTGGCAGGTTCGGTGGGCCCAACCGGAGATTTACTGGAACCCGTCGGCAGCTTGACGCATGCGGATGCGGTCGATATTTTTTGCGAGACCGCGCAGGGGCTAAAGGACGGTGGCGCAGATGTTTTGTGGGTCGAGACGATCAGTGCCCCAGAAGAATTCCGCGCAGCCGCCGAAGCGTTCGACCGCGTTGATATGCCATGGTGTGGAACCATGAGCTTTGATACCGCAGGTCGTACAATGATGGGCGTTACCTCGGCGGGGATGGTCGATATGGTCAAAAGCCTGCCCAATGCGCCGATCGCTTTTGGAGCGAATTGCGGAACAGGGGCACCAGACCTACTGCGCACCGTCAAGGGTTTTGCTGCAGCCGGTCCTGAAAGCCCTCTGATCGCAAAGGGAAATGCGGGTATTCCAAAATACCACAATGGCCACATCCATTACGATGGCACACCCGAATTAATGGCAGATTACGCCCGTCTTGCACGCGACTCGGGCGCGCAAATTATTGGTGGGTGCTGCGGCACACTCCCCATACATCTAAGCGCGATGCGCCGCGCGTTGGAAACGCATGTGCCGGGCCCAAGTCCGGATTTGCATATTATCGAACAACGTCTCGGCGGCTTCAGCTCAGCGCGTGATGGAACCGAGGCTCAGACCGACGCCCCTCAGCGGCGCCCGCGACGTCGGCGTCGGACACACACCTGAAACAGGCTTTTGCGAGGCGGCTAATTTAAAGTCTGGCCGGTTTGATCAAGCGATGAGATGCCGATGCACAGACCACACAACAATGCCGCTTTTTCGATGCCTTGACAAAAGGTCGCGGCCAGACCCACTGATGTCGGAAACCGCCATCCAAAAGGTGCCGATTTGAACGATATGTCAAAATATACATTTGGCCCACTTTGGGTCTCGCAGGGCTTCGTGAATTGAAGGAAATCGCACATGTCTGACGAAGAAGACGATATCATCCTGTCTGAACTGGACGACGACGAACTGGTTCAGCAGATGTTCGACGACCTGTACGATGGCCTGAAGGAAGAAATCGAAGAGGCTACATACATTCTGCTGGATCGGAAGTGGGAGCCATATCGTGTACTGACCGAAGCACTTGTGGGCGGCATGACAATTGTTGGGAATGATTTCCGTGATGGAATTTTGTTCGTTCCAGAGGTGCTTTTGGCTGCGAATGCCATGAAGGGGGGGATGTCGATTCTTAAACCCTTGCTTATTGAGACAGGCGCACCTCGTGTAGGCAAAATGGTGATCGGCACCGTCAAGGGCGACATCCATGACATTGGAAAAAATCTCGTTTCGATGATGATGGAAGGCGCAGGATTTGAAGTTGTTGATTTGGGCATAAATAACCCTGTCGAAAACTATCTTGACGCGCTGAAAAATGAAGCGCCCGACATCCTGGGTATGTCTGCGCTGCTAACAACCACAATGCCGTACATGAAAGTCGTGATTGATACGATGAACGAAATGGGCATCCGGGATGATTACGTGGTTTTGGTCGGTGGTGCTCCGCTTAACGAAGAATTTGGTCGCGCCATCGGAGCGGATGCATATTGCCGTGACGCTGCTGTCGCTGTTGAAACGGCCAAGGAATTCATGGCGCGCAAGCACAACCAAAGACCTGCTATTTAAAAAAGATCAGCCTGCGGCACACTGTGGGCTTTTCTTTACCAATTGACTGCATCATATTCAAATAGTGAGGAGACAATAGATGCCGGTCACAACTTTCGTGTCGCTCGTTCTAGCCGTAACCGCAGCTGCGGGTTTGACGGTCTGGGCGCTTTTAAAATGGGGTATGCTGACGGTGCTTCCCGTTCTTGCAGTCATGGCATTGGCTGCACGTTGGGCGACGGGGCATGTGCCACTGAAGGATCCTGCAAATGGATCAGGAACCTCCTAGACGCAGACAGCGTCGTGCCACAAGACAAAGCCGTCGTCACGAGCTTGGCGTGCGCGCGGTTCCACCCTTGGAAAAGCCCGTCACATACGAAATTGGATCCGGTAACGGTAGGGTCCTTATCCTAGCATGTGGCGCTATTGCGCATGAAATCCTGACGGTTACACAGTTGAACGGCTGGACACATCTTGACCTTCAGTGTTTGCCAGCGATCCTGCATAACCACCCAGAGCGCATACCGGATGCTGTACGCGCGGCGGTTCAAGCACGCAGCGGCGGCTATGATGCCATTTATGTGGCCTATGCGGATTGTGGCACTGGTGGGCAATTGCAACAGGTCTGCGACGGGCTTGGGGTCGAGATGATTGCCGGTCCGCATTGTTACAGTTTTTTTGAGGGGAACGATACGTTCGCCGCACGGGAAGAATATACAGCATTCTATCTGACGGATTTCTTGGTACGGCAGTTTGACGCTTTTGTGTGGCGACCGCTTGGGCTTGATCGGTTTCCCGACCTGCGGGACACTTACTTTGGTCATTATGAAAAGCTTGTATACCAAAGCCAGACTACGGATGTAAAACTATTGTCCAAGGCTCAGGTCTGTGCGGATCGGCTTGGGTTGCATTTTGAACACCGACATACCGGTTTTGGCGATTTGACGGATCATTTGCGGGATTGGGCAGCGCGCTAACCTTGGCAGAGGCACATGCGTGCCCCATATGTATGGTATGTTTCAGATCCTTCCAATCTTGCTGACCATCGTGGGCGGCTTTGCTATGTACAGATTATCTGCATGGCGCCTCGCCCGAGAACTGGACGCTAAATCAACCGAATTACTGGACCCAAGTTTGACGCCATTCTTTGATCAGTTGGCTCTAGCGCTCGATCTGACTCGCGTACCTGTTTATTTGTACGAAATTGAACCGATCAACGGTCTGGCGGCACCTGATGGGCGCGTGTTTCTTACCCGAGGATTTTACAAACGCTACCGGAGCGGGGAAATTACAGGGCAAGAATTGGCAAGTGTCGTAGCCCATGAACTGGGCCATGTGGCCTTGGGTCACAGCCGCCAGAGAATGATAGATTTTTCTGGGCAAAATGCATTGCGTACGGTGCTTGCAATAGGCTTGTCGCGGGTGATCCCAGGTGTCGGACCGATGATTGCGAATGCCGTTGTTTCTCTGCTTCAAGCCAAGCTGTCGCGACGGGATGAGTTTGAAGCTGATGCTTATGCGGCGGCATTGCTCTCCAAAGCGGGCATCGGAATAGCGCCCCAAGTTTCGATGTTTTCCAAACTCGATGCGTTAACAGGACAAATAAACGGCACACCTGCGTGGTTGTTAAGTCACCCCTCTACTTCTGATAGAATTGATGCTATCACAAAAATGGATAAAAAGTGGCGTAGTAAACGTTTTTGAGAAATGTCGTCTTTTTTAATGAGTAACTGTTATAACACGGAACCCGCATGCGAAATATAGATTTAGGAAGCCTGATCTACCTCGGAATGTTGCTTGCGGCACTGTCTTTCTGGGGCTTTAGCCATCGGGGCCGTATGGGACGCAACTTACAATATCTTGGTGTCTGGGTTCTGATCTTTATCGGAACGGTTGTTGTTGTCGGTCTTTGGTCAGATGTAACCCGAACTGTCCAACCCCGTCAGGCTATTGCGAGCGATGGCGTCATCGAATTTCCCCGTGGTCCAGATGGTCACTATCATGTGACGCTACAGGTCAATAACGAACCTGTTCGCTTTGTTGTCGATACCGGCGCCACTGGTATCGTGCTCACGCGCGAGGACGCAGAGCGTATCGGTTTGCAAAATCAAGACCTCGTCTTTTTTGGACAGGCACAAACAGCAAACGGTATGGTTCGAACGGCACCAGTCACTTTGGACCGTATCGAATTGGGCCCGTTTGTCGACACCCGTGTACCCGCTGCTGTTAATTCAGGTGATTTGTTTCAATCTCTTTTGGGTATGAGCTATTTGCAACGGTTCGAGCGTCTCGAGATATCAAATAACAAGCTGATTTTGGAACGGTGATGATCAGTTAGATTTTGCGGCCTTGGCAAAGATACTTAATACGTTGGCCAAATTTTTGGTTGCTTGCGCAAATGCTCTTTGTCACAGCCAGCTCGGACCGAAATATAGATTGCCGGTGTGACTTGGCTTTTCAACACACAGCTCTGCATGCATTAGCGCCTCGTATATCAGGCTGTGCAAACTCCTGTTCTTTTCTGCGGTCATTGCTGTAGTCTATCCACAACAGTTATAGGAGGGCGTAATGCGACAAACCTGGCGATGGTTCGGGGCTGAAGATGCCGTTACATTGTCTGATATCCGCCAGGCAGGCGCATCCGGCATCGTGACGGCACTGTATGATCTGCCCGCGGGCACGGCTTGGCCGATTGACCGCATTGCAGAAACAAATTCCGTCATAACGCAGGCGGGTTTAACATGGGATGTCGTGGAAAGCCTGCCCATCAGCGAGGCCATTCGCACAGACGCCCCCGAAGCTAAAGCTCATATCGAAGCGTGGCGGGCTTCTGCTCGTGCGCTGGCCGAGCGGGGGATCAAGGTAATTTGCTATAATTTCATGCCCGTTCTGGACTGGACCCGGACCGATTTGGTTTATACGCGTCCATCGGGGGCGAAGGCCTTACGTTTTGACCTCGTCGATTTCGCAGGCTTTGACATACATGTTTTGGGTCGCACGGGTGCCGCGCAGGATTATCCAGAGACGGTTCAATCAGCTGCAAATAAGCGGGCGGCGGCCTGGACGGCCAAAGACCATAGCAGGCTAACAGAAACGATTCTGGCTGGCCTTCCCGGCGCCGTTGAAAGCTGGACACTTGACGAATTTCGCGACCGGCTGAATGCCTATGCCGACATTGATGCCGACCGTTTGCGCGCAAATCTGGCCAAGTTCCTCAGGGCTGTCCTGCCAGAAGCTGAAAGCCTTGGATTGCGTCTTTGTGCACATCCTGATGACCCACCGTGGCCGCTGTTTGGTCTGCCCCGGATCCTGTCAACGCACGCAGACTACCAATGGCTTTGCGATCTTTACCCATCACCGGCCAATGGTGTCACTTTGTGTACCGGATCCCTTGGTGCGCGCCCCGATGTTGACCTTGTTGAAATGGTGACTGCGTTAGGTCCGCAAATACATTTTTTGCACCTACGGAATGTAAAGCGCGAAAGCCATACATGGCCTACCTCTTTTTTTGAAGACGATCACCTCGCAGGATCGACAGATATGATCGCCGTAATCTCAGCCATCCGCGATGAAGAAAACCGCCGTCGCGCAGAGGGCCGCGAGGATGCGGAAATCCCCATGCGGCCAGACCATGGACAAATGATTATCGACGACCAGCTCCGCAAAACCGCGCCGGGCTATCCAGCCATCGGCAGACTTAAGGGGTTGGCCGAACTCCGCGGCGCAGCACTTGCGCTTGGTGGGCGGATGACATGATCCTCTCTGATCAATCGTATTGTCTATGTGTGGGTTCTGGTCTGGCACGAAACCGGCAAAGTGAACGCAAACTCAGTGAGGCAATGCGCCCTCGGTTGTTTATATGACTGTTCCAGAGGTTTCGATTGATCCCGCAGCCTTTCATGCTGATCCCTATCCAATTCTGGCCCAGATCCAAGAGACGTCACCTGTCACATATGTTCGACAAATTGACGCCTATTTGATCACACGCCGCGACGACGTCGCAGAATGGGAGCGCAAAACCCATATACTGTCCTCTGATCAACCGGGAGGGTTGATGACCGTATTGATGGGGCAAAACATGATGCGCAAAGATGGTGCGGCACATCAAGCCGAACGACGGGCAATTTTCCCCACGATTTCACCTAAAACTGTGCGCGAACACTGGGCCACACAGTTTAAAACTGCGACCCACACCGTTTTGCGTCGCATCGCCCCGCATGGGAAATGCGATCTGGTGGCGGATTACGCCATGCCCGTGTCCGCCGAAGCGCTAAAGCTCATCACAGGGCTTGTCGACATGCCATGGCAGCGGATGGATGCTGTCAGTCAGGCGATGATTGACGGCTGTGCAAACTATGCAGATGATCCCGCAGTCACAACCCGCTGCCACACTGCTACTGCGGAAATTGACCATCACATTACAATAACAAAAAATCCTGATCCTTTATCGCTGTTGGGTGTACAACATGCGGCTGAACTGAGCCCCGAACAGATCAGCGCCAATATAAAACTTGCGATCTCGGGTGGGCAAAATGAACCCCGAGACGCGATTGCCGGCGCAGCGTATGCGGTCCTCCAACACCCTGAAACACGCTCTGCCTTGGGTGCTGGGGCCCTTGATTGGTCACAAATCTTTGAAGAGTATTGCCGCTGGATGGCTCCGATTGGCATGTCACCGCGTCGCGTGATCCAAGAGACCGCGATCCATGGTCTTACCCTGCCGAAAGAGGCTCGGGCGTTTTTGATGTTCGGCGCAGCAAACCGGGATCCGCGTGTGTTTAAAGATCCTGCCACCTTTAACCCGTGGCGTGATTGTCGTCAGGCTGTCACCTTTGGTGCAGGGCCCCATTTTTGCGCCGGTGCTGCCATTTCCCGCGAATTGATCGCCAAAATTGCCCTACCCATGTTATTTGATCACTTGCCGCGCTTGCGATTGAATGGCCCAACCAAATTTCAAGGCTGGGCTTTTCGTGGCCCAGACTGTGTGGATGTCACCTGGGCATAATCCAATTTTTGCAACCGGTATGCAAAACATTGCGTCTGGCCCAACATTGTGCCACCTGTGCGCCTGAAAACTCAGGAGACACAATGCCGAGCCTCGACCTGTCCTATGTCCCGGACAACGCCAGTGTGACCACTGTGGCGGCGATGATATCGTCAACCGTGGCACCACGGCTCAGATCGCAAACGGGCTTGGCGAACCCTTGTAGGATTGGCCCCATCGCCTGCGCTCC
>JAQXDR010000173.1 GCA_029251265.1 Pseudoprimorskyibacter sp.
TCGGAAACATCCCGACAGCCGACGCCGAACAGACCTACTCTGCACAGCGCGACATGCTCGATATGATCAAGTGAAAGGACGCTATGGGTCCCCGAAAAACCCGGGGGCGGATCAAGATACGGTTGAGGCAAATTTATTTTGGCAACACCAATGATTCGCACATAAATTTTACCGTATAAAGAAGGCGCAGCCCTTACGGCGGGCATATTTCTTAAATATGCTGGCCAACTATCTGAAGAGAAGCGTCTTTATTAAGCCTATCGCGCTCATCATCGTTAAGCCTGTGGCGCAGATAATCGCTGTGGCAGGCCATTGGCCCACGCACTGATGGTTCCCGCACCCAAACAGACGACGATGTCACCCGAAGACGCCTGTTCACGCACCAGACGCTCCAAATCATCCTCGCTCAACAACGACCGTGCGTGACGGTGCCCATGGCGGATCAACCCCGAAACAAGATCATCGCGCGATGCGCCTTCAATCGGCTCTTCTCCGGCCGAGAAGACTTCGGCGATCGCGACCACATCCGCATCGTTGAAGCAGGTGCAAAAGTCATCGAATAAAGAAGACAGTCGCGAATACCTATGTGGTTGATGTACCGCAATCACCCTGCCCTCGCTGGCTTGACGTGCCGCTTTGAGCACGGCGGAAATCTCGACAGGATGATGTCCGTAATCATCAATAATGGTCACCCCATTGATCACGCCAACCTTGGTAAAGCGACGGTTTACCCCGCCAAAGGCAGCCAGCGCCGCCCGAATAACGGGTTTTGGTGTGCCAAGGTGGTGTGCAACTGCAACTGCGGATAAGGCATTGGATACATTATGATCCCCAGGCATAGGCAATGAACAACCTTCGATCATGTCGTCATCCGCTTGTAAGGCTATGTCGAAATGGGCGACGCCATCTTTGTAGTGCAGGTTTATGGCGCGCACATCGGCTTGTGCGTTAAAGCCATAAGTGCGCACACGCCGATCAGTGATACGACCCACCAATGTCTGTACTTCGGGATGGTCGGTGCAGCAGACCGCAATGCCGTAAAAAGGGATACCTGTCACAAAATCATGAAACCCCTGACGCAGATTTTCCAACGTGCCCCAATGTTCCATATGCTCGGGGTCAATATTCGTGACGATAGCAATTGTCGCGGGCAGCCTGTTGAAGGTTCCATCAGATTCGTCTGCTTCGACCACCATCCACTCTCCGGCGCCAACCCGTGCATTTGAGCCATAGGCATGGATGATGCCCCCGTTGACCACTGTCGGATCAAAGCCCCCCGCCACCATAAGCTCTGCCATCATTGTAGTTGTCGTGGTCTTGCCATGTGTTCCCGCTACGGCCACGTTGGACCGCAACCGCATCAACTCGCCGAGCATTTCGGCACGGCGCACCACAGGCAATCCCTGACGTCTTGCTTCGTCCAGCTCGGGGTTTCCGGTTTTGATGGCGGACGAAATCACAACAACCGCCGCCCCGCTGAGATTACCGGCGCGTTGCCCTTCGAAGACCTGCGCCCCCATCGAAACCAAGCGCTGCGTAATCTTTGAGGATTTAAGATCAGATCCCTGAACCGTATAGCCCAGATTCAGAAGCACTTCAGCAATGCCCGACATCCCGATGCCACCAATCCCCACGAAATGGATGGGCCCAATATCAACGGGTAATTTGGTCGCTGTTAAATTCATTGACGGGCCTCAGCTTTTGTCTTTTGTCTTTTGTCTTTTGTCTTTTGTCTTTAGAATGTCACGCGGCTTATGCCCCGGTCTGGGACAGAGTTTCAACCAGATCAGCAAGATCCTGCGCCGCCTGTGGCCGACCCACGGATAATGCAGCTGCGGCCATGGTCTGCGCTCCTTCAGGGTTTTGCAAGATAGACCCAATGGTATCTGCCAGAGTGTCTGCCGTAAAATTGGCCTCGGAAATGCGAATAGCTGCTTTTGCCTTGACCAATGCGCCTGCGTTGGCGCTTTGATGGTCTCCCGTTGCTGCGGCAAAGGGAACAAGAATAGCAGGGCGGCCAATGACGGCGATATCGGCCACACTGGATGCACCAGATCGGGAAATCACCAATTGCGCGCGTACCATTCGGTCGGGGATGTCCTCAAAAAAGGGCTGCACATCCGCGCGTATATGATGGTCATCATAAAAACTGCACACGCGTGCGGCATCTTCTTTTCGCGCTTGGTGCGCCACGTTTAACTGCGCACGCATCAGATCTGGCAAACGGGCCAAAGCAGACGGGACAACATCCGACAGGATACGCGCACCTTGACTGCCACCGATGACAAGCAGCGACATTGGGCCATCGCCCGGCGGGGTGTATACGGCCCCCGTGCGCGCCAGAACATTGCTGCGGACGGGGTTTCCAACAGCAACACCCACAACCCCATTGGGAAGTTCGGTAGGCCAGGTTCCACAGGCGACATGATCCACCCGTTTCGCGAACAAAGCATTCACACGCCCCAAAACCCCATTTTGTTCGTGAATTATCGTCGGCAGGCGCAATATTTTAGCAGCACCGAGCGCGGGGATCGACGGGTAACCGCCAAAACCCACAACCACCGACGGAGGATCCCGTCGAAACCGCCGTACCATATCCATAACGCCCGCCAAAACACGAAACGGCACAAGCCCGCGTGCCATCAAACCACCTCGGGAAAATGTGGCACTTGTGACCTGATCGATGTCGACCGATCTGGGAAACGCTGTCGTGTAGCGTGCGCCCCGGGCATCGGTTGACAAGCGAACACACCAGCCCCGCTCCAAAAGCACTTCGGCCAGGGCCTGCGCGGGAAACATATGTCCCCCCGTACCACCGGCCGCAAGCACCACCCGCGGAGATTTGCTATCGCGCATCATAAATCTTTGAGGGCCTCATGCGTTACCCCCGCCTGAGACTGTTGAAGCTGTCACCGATTGTACCCTGCGGGCGGGTACGCGTGAAACAAAGCAGCATTCCCATGGCAATTCCCCATGCCAGAAGCGACGATCCCCCATAGCTGATAAATGGCAAGGTCATCCCCTTGGCAGGCATCAACCGAACCGCCACGCCCATATTAATAACGGCCTGAATACCAAAGGTCACGGCAATACCGGTGCCTGCAAGGCGTATGAACGGATCGCGTTCCCGCATCAGGCGTGCCAATGACCGCAACACGATTGTTGAAAACAGCCCAATCAGAACCAGAACAGTCACAAGACCGTATTCTTCGGCGGCCACTGCTATGATGAAATCAGTATGCGCGTCAGCGAGGCTCCACTTTACGCGCCCCTCACCAAGACCCACCCCGAAAAAGCCCCCTTCTTGAATAGCGGTCGCTGCATAACCCAACTGTGTGGTCGGGTCCAGATCCACTTCAAGGAAGCTGTCAATGCGTCGGGCAAAGTGTTCGGAATTTTGATAGGCAACGATGCCGCCGGCCAGAACCGTTCCAACGATGCTTACAATCAACCAGATCGAGGCGCCACCAACAAAAAACATCACGCCCCAGCTGAATATCACCAATGCCGCCTGCCCAAAGTCAGGTTGAAGCACCAGCGCAGATGCAATCAACAAACACAGCCCGAACGACCAACTACGTCCCGGCGGCCCGCCCAAATCCTGGCTTGCTGCCAAAAGCCATGCGGCCGTCACAATGAACAAAGGCTTGAGAAACTCTGAAGGTTGCACCGTTCTGCCCGCGACGATGTACCACCGCATGGCACCTTTTCCGAGATCGGTTCCAAAAGCGGGTAAAAACAAGACAGCGGTCAAAACGATCACAAATCCAACAACAGACCAACGCCGCACAACGACAGGACTAAGAACCGATATAAACAGCGTCAAAAACAGGGCCAATAGCCCAAAAAAGGCCTGACGTTTTACAAAGAAGTAGGCAGGTCTGTCCAGTCGTTCGACCAAGGGTGGGGACGACGACAGACACAACAACATGCCGACACCAAACAAAACCACCAAACAGGACAAGGTCACCTTGTCCAGCGTTCGCCACCACTTGGGCAGCACCGGGTCTCCCGCTTGCACGGGCTGACCACCATAGACCATTTCCGTCATGGGGTACCTGTTTTTGCCTGCTCTTGCCCGGGTTGGCCCGGATCATATGAGATAGACTATCCACTTTGACCTTTGTACACCAGCAAAAACAAAGCGTTCAGCACATACAAAACCCAACAACGCGATAGCCTAGTTGGATGCAAACGCCTGACGAATCATTTGTTGCAAGGGCTCTACGATATCCGGGCGCGCCGTGTTTCCGTACATATTGATTTTTTGTACGCCAAGATCAGGAAGCGCCCCGCCCGTATCAATGGGTTCAAGGTGGGGGGGTTCATGCCCCTCCAGCATGGAGGTGATGGCCAAATCAGCACTGACTGTGGCTTCGATCGTGCGATCAGACTCACTGTCGACTGCCAGCTCCCATTCGAGGCCCGCATCGTCCAAACACCGCAAATCATTGTTGCGGAACGTACAATACCGGCAATATGCCAGACGCAAAGGCCGATGGCGCCACGCCGTCCCCCCCGGGGCCCCAATCCAACGCAGGGGCACCTCATCCAGAGTTTCCGCATTCGGGCCAGCCTGTGGCTCGGTCGTGAGAATGACATCCATCTTGCCGCGTTGGAATTCTTGCAAAAGCCCCCGTGTATAAGAGGATTTCAACTGCACTTTCACCCGCGGAAACTCTGCGTGAAACCGCTTCAGAACACGCGGGATCACCGGGTAGACAATGTCATGCGGAACACCCAGCATAATTTCGCCCTCAAAGGCTTGGTCGGTCAGCCGCGAAAAGACTTCGTCATTCAACGACACCATGCGCTGCGCATAGCCCAGAAATTGTTCGCCCGCTGGCGTCATCACAACACTGCGGCCCGAACGCTCCAGCAGATCAAGACCCAGCATCTCTTCGAGGCGTTTTATCTGCATCGAAACCGCCGACTGCGTGAGGTTCAAAAACCCCGACGCACGCGTCACGCCCCCAGTTTGCGCCACCGCCACAAAAGACCGCAGCGTGGTTACATCAAGATTTCGCATTCATCACATTTCCTGATACAAATTAACAATAACATTTGTTTCACAAATATAACCGAATGGCAATATAGATCACGTATCAGCATGGTGATTCATTTATTGATCACAAATATTGAAGGATAAGATCATGGCCTATGCACACTCCATCACCCTCACCCGGCCCCTGACGCCTCAGGTTTCTCTGTGGTCGGTGTTGACCAAAGCACACGCGATTTTTCGACAGCGTCACCAGTTGCGCAAATTGGATGACCGGCTATTGGCTGATATCGGCGTGACTCGCGCAGAAGCGCTGCAAGAGGTGGAGCGCGCCCCGTGGGATATCCTAGATATTTCGCAAAAATAATTGCGAGCTTGGCCCAATCAGTCCTGATTGGGCCAAAACAGCACGCTTTCATATCACAATCACAGCAAAATCTGCGGAAATTGTTAGAATGCGACAGGCCTGCCTTTATGCAGTGCTTGAATAACTGTAAGATTGCCCCGATATATGCACAGAACCGGTCGCTCTGACCGGACAGTTTCAACCGGAGGCTTACATGGCTGAGTATAGAACCGCACAGGCCGGCGTCATGGGCGCTCGCGCGGCCCAGATTGACGAAGGGCTTCGTGCCCATATGAACAAAGTCTACGGCACAATGTCCGTAGGTATGCTAATCACCGCATTGGCCGCATGGGCCATCGCCGGACTTGCCACCACGGTGGATCCAAGTGCCGCTGCCGCTCAGATGCCCAACGGAACCCTACTAACCGGTACAGGTGTTGCGCTATACACATCGCCGTTGCGTTGGGCGATCATGTTTGCCCCACTTCTGATGATCTTTGGGTTCGGGGCCGTTATGCGGCGCGCCTCTGCCAGTGGGGCCCAGTTGTTTTTCTACGTTTTTGCAACGTTGATTGGTGTGTCACTAAGTTCGATCTTCATCGTCTATACGTCGGTGTCCATCGTTCAGACCTTTTTGGTCACAGCGATCGCCTTTGCTGGTCTGTCATTGGTTGGATACACTACCAAGCGCAACCTGAGCGGCATGGGAACATTCCTGATGATGGGTGTGATCGGCCTCTTGGTAGCCATGATCCTGAACATCTTCATCGGATCTGGCACGTTGACGCTGGTGATTTCGGCACTGGGCGTTCTGATCTTTGCGGGACTAACAGCCTATGACACCCAGAAGATCAAAAACGATTATATCCAGCACGCTCACATGGGCGACTCGGAATGGCTCGCCAAATCTGCAATCCACGGCGCGCTGAACCTGTATCTGGATTTCCTGAACATGTTCCAGTTTCTGTTGATGTTCATGGGTCAGCAAGAGTAACCAAACTCGCTTCTCACAAACGAAAACCGCCAAGCCCTCAGCTTGGCGGTTTTTTTTCATTCAATACTACCTATCTTTTTTCCAGCTTGGCACAGGCGTCACATCAGAAGAAAGCCTGAAGTCCCGTTTGCGAGCGGCCCAGAATCAATGCGTGCACATCATGCGTCCCCTCATAAGTATTGACAGTTTCCAGGTTCAGCATGTGCCGCATGACCTGAAAATCAGCCGAGATACCGTTTCCGCCGTGCATGTCACGCGCCATACGGGCGATGTCTAAAGCTTTGCCACAGTTGTTGCGCTTGATGACCGAAATCATTTCCGGTGCTCCGCGTGCCTCATCCATCAGGCGACCTACCCGCAAAGCCCCCTGTAACCCAAAAGCAATCTCGGTCTGCATATCCGCAAGCTTGCGCTGGAACAGTTGCGTTTGGGCAAGGGGTTTACCGAATTGCTTGCGATCCAGACCGTATTGCCGCGCGCCCTGCCAGCATGCCTCGGCCGCCCCCATAACGCCCCATGCAATGCCATAGCGCGCGCGATTAAGGCACCCGAACGGACCTTTGAGACCCTGCACATGGGGCAGCAAGGCGTCTTCGCCCACCTCGACCCCGTCCATGACAATTTCACCGGTGACGCTAGCACGCAGTGACAGCTTGGCGCCGATCTTGGGCGCAGACAGTCCGTCCATTCCTTTTTCCAGCACAAATCCGCGAATTTTGCCGCCGTGGGCCTCAGATTTGGCCCAGATCACAAAGACATCTGCAATAGGTGCATACGAAATCCACATTTTGGATCCGGTCAGACGGTAGCCTGTCGCTGTCTTTTCGGCGCGGGTTTTCATGCCTGCCGGGTCGCTGCCGGCATCAGGTTCCGTCAAGCCAAAGCACCCGATCCATTCGCCAGAGGCGAGCTTGGGCAGGTATTTTTGCCGCTGTGCTTCTGATCCATAGGCATAGATCGGATAGATCACGAGGCTGGACTGCACCGACATCATGGAACGATAACCGCTATCCACGCGTTCGACCTCGCGCGCGACCAAACCATAGGTCACATAGGATGATCCAAGACCACCGTATGTTTCGGGCAAAGTGATACCCAGCAAACCCATTTGGCCCATCTCGGAAAAAATTTCAGGAGCAACCGTTTCATTCAGAAAGGCTGTTGTCACCCGAGGCACAAGTTTCTCGTTTGCATAGGCAGCAGCACTTTCAGCCACCATACGCTCGTCCTCGGACAATTGGTCTACCAGTCGAAACGGATCCGCCCAGTCAAAGCGACCAAGGTCCGGCGCGTCTTTTTCGCGTAGCGCGGGGGTCGGAGGCGTCATGTCAGTCATAATAAGGCTCCATCTATATCAAGCCAGAACTTAGTGCAGTTCGGGATCGGCTGAAAGATGTATTCCGTTTGCAAATGCGACGTCCTGTCCGACTGTTCTTGCATTGCGACCCGCACTATATCCCTATTATCGGTACCTGACAGTTTTTATCAGGCCAGGTACACACACGCGCTGGATGCGTAGGTATACTGCGCACATTCCAGCCTACAAACAGGAGCAAGACATGGCCATTTCACGCCGTTCCATCGTTGTTTCCCTTGCGGCCCTTGCCGCATTGCCACCACAGCTCGCTTTCGCAGGCAGCCATGCAGGTCTAACAGTCGAGATGTTGAACAGACATCCCGATGACCGCAAGCTCAGAAACCTATTCCTGCCCCGGCTACTGGTTGTTGAACCCGGTCAGTCGGTGCTGTTTAAATCTGCAGATCGCGGCCATAACAGTGCCTCTGTCAAAGGCATGATTCCAGACGCAGCAACTGCTTGGAAAGGCCGCTTGGGCAAAGATATCGAGGTGACATTCGATGTCCCTGGCTTTTATGGCTACGTCTGCACCCCTCATACTAGCATGGGTATGGTTGGTATGGTCGTCGTGACAGGCGACGGCATGATGGACAACTACGAAAGCGCGCGCGCAGTCCGTCAACGGGGCAAGGCTGCAAAGGTTTTTGACGAAATCTGGGCCGAAGCAGATGCGCAAGGTCTAACAGGCTGATCGCATTAGACGGTCGTCAATACGCCAAGAACAAAGGCTGCCATATAGCCAGCGCAGCCTTTGTTCAAAAAATTATCAACGCTTGCCTAAGTGCTTGCGCAGGGCGCCTGCATTCTTTTCGCGTTTGCCTTTATAGGGGTTTTTATCACCCTGTCCGCGAAACGTCAGCCGGATCGGCGTGCCGGGCATATCAAAACTTTCCCGCAAACCATTCACCAGATACCGCGAATAGGCGTCAGGCATCTTGTCGGGATGACTACACATCACGATAAATCCTGGTGGCCGCGTCTTGGCTTGGGTCGCATAGCGCAATTTAATCCTTCGACCCTGAGGTGCAGGGGGCGGATGCTGTTCAAGCATGCCCATAAGCCATGTGTTCAATCGCGCGGTTGGCACGCGACGATTCCACACATCATGCGCTTTGACGATTGCCTCGCGCAACCGGTCCATACCACGGCCAGTCTTCGCAGATACGGTCACCAAAGGCGCGCCACGCAGCTGTGGCAGCAGACGCGTGAACGCCTCTTTTAGCTCAGCAAGCTTGGCCTGACGTTCCGGCTCTATGTCCCATTTGTTCACAGCAACCACCACAGCGCGGCCCTCACGCTCGGCCAGATCTGCGATTCGCAGATCTTGTTGTTCAAAAGGAATTGCCGCATCCAGCAGCACGACCACCACCTCGGCAAACTTAACAGCCCGCAGTCCGTCCGAAACGGACAGTTTTTCAAGCTTGTCCTGAACTTTGGCCTTTTTGCGCATCCCGGCTGTATCAAACAGCCGAATGGGTGTGCCCCCCCAATCCGTGTGAACTGAAATAGCATCACGAGTTATTCCAGGCTCGGGTCCGGTCAACAACCGATCCTCACCAAGAATTTGATTGATAAGGGTGGATTTGCCCGCATTTGGCCGTCCCACCACGGCAACCTGCAAAGGACGTGCTGGCGTGGGACGATGGTCGTCGGTCTCCTCGGCATCCAAATCAACCTGCGGCATGTCATTTGTCTGGGCTTCGGCCATGGCGTCCGACAAGGGCTGCAATATGGTATAGAGATCCATCATCCCCTCACCATGTTCAGCCGACATCCGCACCGGTTCACCCAAGCCCAGACCAAAAGCCTCAATCACGCCAGCATCCGCCGCCGCGCCTTCAGCCTTGTTGGCCGCAAGGATGACACGGTCCGCACGCTTGCGAAGAATATCAGCAAAAATCTCGTCTGTCGGCGTCACACCGGTACGGGCATCGATCATGAACAGGCATATATCGGCCATGTCTACCGCCCGCTCTGTGAGGCGTCTCATCCGGCCTTGCAAACTTTCGTCTGTGGCTTCTTCCAATCCCGCGGTGTCGATAACGGTAAAGCGTAGATCGGCCAGCCGTGCTGCACCTTCGCGCAAATCACGGGTTACGCCAGGCTGGTCATCCACCAGTGCAAGGCGTTTGCCGACAAGGCGGTTAAACAGGGTCGATTTGCCCACATTGGGTCGCCCGACGATGGCAAGTGTAAAGGTCATTGCTCAGATCCGCAAAAGGTCAGGAGGGTGCGATACACCGAAACATCCCTAGCGGAAAGCGACAAGTTCTCCGCGCGACGTGACGACGTACAAAGTGTCGTCGATTACGATTGGAGCCGTGGTCGCCGGATCCGGCAGCTTAACAGTTTCCAAAAGCTGGCCGTCTTGCAATGAAAACATCCGCAGCAGTTCGTCAGACGAAGCAACCACAAGACGCCCACCCGCCAAAACGGGGCCATGATGCACGTATGTTCCAACCCGACGATTTTGTGGGCGGCGGGTTTCAATGTAGCCAGGCAGATCAACACGCCAGACAACCTCGCCAGTGGCCGTGTCAAGCCGCACCAGTTCATTCAGGTCAGACACCAAAAATACCGAATCCCGTGTGACCCAGGCTGGCCCCAGAGCCCCCATTGCCGTGGTCCAGACGGTGCTGCCATCTTTCATGTCCAAGGCTGTGAAGCTTCCTGAAAAATTACCAGCATACAACCTGTTACCCTTGATCACCGGATAACCGGTGATATCGTCGACCAGCGCCAACGCCAACCCGTCTCGGCGTGACGCCAGAGAGGCATTCCACATCCTGAGCCCACCCTGACGGAAGGTCGCCTGCAACTCACCAGAACCGAATGCAAACACAGTGTATTGGTCGCTGACCGCGGGCGCAGGGCCACCCGCGACGTTGTTGATATCGGCCAATGCCTCAAGTTGCCAACGCAGTCTCCCGGTGTCGGCCTCAATAGCCCAGCCAGTGGTATCCCCCGATACGATATAGACTACACCGTCGATATATGTCGGTGCGCCGGTTCCGGTATTGCCCAAGCGCTGAGTCCAGAGCGTGTCGCCTGTCACCGGGTCCAATGCAACCAACCGACCAAAAGCCGTTGCGACGTATAAGCGCCCACCGCCCAAAGCCATAGCGCCACCGGTCGCTTCACCCGAATCATCCGTAACGGGCGTCAGGTTACGGGTCCAAAGGGTCTGACCGTCTTTTGACGTCGCTGCGACCTGCGTTGCACTATCGAGCGTAAAGATCCGCCCTTTTTCGCCGACCGGTGTTGCGGTGATACGCTGCCGACGGCTGTCACCTTCGCCAATTGGAGCAGCCCAAGCCAGCGTAAGATTATTTGCTAACGCTGCATGTGCGACCCGCGTTGACGGACTGGCATGGCTTTGCAGCCATGCGTTATTGCTGCCCGCCCGCACAACACGTGCACTGCGGCTTTTGTTGACGCTTTCAGACGGCAATTGCGATGTACCAAACGCCTCAGCTAGGGTTTCCCTTGGGCCGGGCAGCACGCTTTCTTCGGCATCCTGCGCGCATCCCGATAGACACAAGATCGCCAAAACGCACACCTTGGTCGTTAATTTGGTATCGATGCCTGCCATGATGTTCCTCATCCAAGGCACCCCCAATTCAACCGGCGTCGCTGGTAGCGCCAAGCGCTTGCAACAGGGCCGTCGCACGACGCGTCAGGCCGGTGGTGACTTCTGCATCTTCAAGTAAAGCCTTCAGTCTGGCAACAGCAGACGCCCGGTCGCCTGCCTCAATATCCAGTAAAGCCATCTGCTCAACTGCCAAAACACGCAGCGGATTGCCCGCCTGCGCCAACACCTCAAATGCCATCATCCGCGCATCCAGTGACATGTCTACGGCTTGTGTAAGTGCCTTGAATGACGCGATCTGACGATAAATTTCCGGAGCATCAGAGTCAGCTGCCAAGGCCTGCAAGGTTGCAGAGGCTGCATCGGATTGCTCTTCCTCGGATTGCTCGGCCGCTGTGAGCATTGACACCACAGCGCGCGCGCCTCCGGTGTGCGCTTCAATCTGGGACAATGACAAGATCCGTTGTTGCGGATCGGCTGAGTCCAGCGCGCCCAAAATCGCATCCCCCAGAGCCTCTGCCCTGGTTTGTGCCTGATTTTTGCGCACCTCATTCCACGTGGCGCCACCCACAATCAGCAAAACGGCCAGGGCCGCAATCCATCCGTACCGGCGATAGAGCGCAAATAACCTGTCTTTGCGGACTTCTTCGGTCACCTCTTCGATAAAGCTGTCTGTGTTGCTCACGCCCAGGCCCCCTGCCCAATATGCGCCGATCATAGCGCGATGACTCGTTCTTAGCCCGCCAAACCCCAAGTGCCAAGACAATGCAAACACAACACGCGACACCTTGCCACTTCTTTATCCGATGAATTTCGATCTTGAACTGATCTGTTCACCTTGAAACCCTTCCCTCAAGGTTTAAACTAAACCATATAGTTCAGCACGGTTTGCGTTTTATTGACATGCAGGAAACGCTGATCATTTCCGCGGTCGTCTTTTTCTGTTAGAAAACGCAACGGCGCTTTGCCAGAGCAAATTAAGTATGGGGGCTTTATATGCGTATTGTGCCGATTATTTTGGCGCTCGTGATTGCGGCGGCATTGTATTTCGTCGTTATCGAGCGAGACAGGCTGATTGCTTTGGTAAGCAACCAATCATCAACAAAAACGACGATCGATTCCGAAGCGGTAACCGCGACAGACAACACGACTACCTGGGCCGGGGTTTCGGACGGTGTCGTGCGCGTAATGGCGTTACGATCCCAGCTTCGCGAAATCGACAGCGCGATTATCCTGCGCGGCCAGACCGAAGCAGCACGCCAGGTCATTATGCAAGCTGAAACATCGGGAAGAATCGCATCAGAGCCATTGCCTAGGGGGGCGTTTGTTAAAGCGGGTCAAGTGTTGTGTGAAATTGACCCAGGCACGCGCAGTGCAACACTTGCAGAAGCACGAGCACGCCTGGCGGAAGCACTGGCGCGGCGCCCCGAAGTCGAAGCCCGCATCCCAGAGGCAGAGGCCCGCGTGAAAGAGGCTGCCGCTCGATTAAAAGAAGCTGAAATCAACGCAAACGCCGCCACGCGTCTTTCGGCCGACGGGTTTGCATCTGAATCTCGCGTCGCATCTGCGGATGCCGCGCTAAGCAGTGCAAAAGCCGCGGTAATCTCGGCCGAGGCCGGGCTGAAGTCGGCGACCTCTGGCCTCGATAGTCTTGAGGCTTCTGCAGAGAGCGCGCGCGCAGCCGTTCAGCGGTCTGAACTGGATATCGCGCGCCTTAAGGTCACCGCCCCCTTTGCGGGTGTGCTCGAAACCGATACCGCCGAGCTTGGCAGCCTGCTGAACACCCAAGGTGGAAACGCTTTATGTGCCACAATTTTGCAGCTGGATCCGATCCGGGTTGTCGGCTTTGTTCCAGAAACAGAGGTAGGCAGGATCGAAGTTGGGGCTGACGGACGCGCGCGATTGACGGATGGGCGCACTTTATCCGGCCAGGTCTCATTTGTAGCCCGCAGCGCAGATCCGCTGACAAGAACCTTTCGCGTAGAAGTGACAGTACCCAATTCGGATCAGTCAATTCGCGACGGACAAACCGCAGAAATCATGATCGCGGCGGAAGGCGTCCAAGCGCATTTAATCCCGGCGTCATCGCTCACATTGAATAACGACGGCACGCTCGGGGTTCGCCTCGTTGCTGACGACAACACCGCACAATTTACGGCAGTGACCTTTCTTCGGGATACCCGCGACGGGGCTTGGATCACCGGTCTGAAAGACGATGCGAGAATTATAACCGTTGGACAGGAATACGTCACAGACGGGGTGCCCGTACACGCCTTTTACGAGGCACAGGAGACATCACAATGACAGGTTTGGTTGACTGGGCATCACAAAGATCGCGCATGGTCTTGGCGTTCATCGCGCTGAGCATCGCTATCGGGGCATATGCCTATACCTCTTTGCCGAAAGAGGGCGAACCAGACATCGAAATACCCGCACTTTTTGTCTCGGTGCCGTTCAACGGAATCTCTGCTCAGGACAGCGAAACCTTGTTGGTCAAGCCTATGGAGACAGAGCTTGCTGATCTTGACGGGCTAAAGACCATGTCTGGAACAGCCGCCGAAAACTATGCCGGCGTGGCGATGCAATTCGAATTCGGATGGGATAAAACGCGCATCATGGCAGATGTCCGCGACGCCATGACCCGCGCACAGGCAAAATTCCCCGATGGTGCAGATAATTATTCCATCAACGAAATCAACTTTAGCGAATTTCCGATTGTTATTGTGAACCTGACCGGGCCGCTTCCAGAACGCACAATGGTTAGTGTGGCAAAAGCACTGCGTGACAAGCTGGAAGCTTTGGACGCCGTTCTTGAGGCCGGGATTGCGGGATCACGGGACGAAATGCTCGAGGTCACAATAGATCCTCTGCGTCTTGAAAGCTACAACGTCACCGCGGGTGAGCTGATAAATGTGGTGCGCAACAACAATCAGCTGATCGCGGCCGGAGAACTGGACGGAGCGACAGGAACGTTCGGGATCAAAATCCCTTCCAGCTTTGACGAAGCGCTGGACGTCTATGATTTGCCTGTAAAGACAAATGGTGACCGGGTCATTACCCTTGGTGAACTGGCCCAGATCAACCTGACGTTCGAAGATCGCACCGGCACTGCACGTTTCAACGGAGAAAACACCGTCGCGCTTCAGGTCGTCAAGAGGCGCGGTTTCAACATCATCGACACGGTCGCACTGGTGAACTCTGTGATTGCAGAGGCGGCATCCGTATGGCCTGCAGAGCTGCAGGCCTCTGTCAAAGTGGGCACGTCCAACGACCAATCCCGACAGGTCGGATCAATGGTTGACCAGCTGGTCGGATCCGTGCTGACAGCCATCGCTTTGGTCATGTTGGTCACGCTTGCCGCGCTTGGGATCAGACCGGCCCTCTTGGTAGGCTTTGCCATCCCGACCTCGTTTCTTTTGTGTTTTGCATTGCTTGCGTTGATGGGGGTCGCAATATCGAACATCGTGATGTTTGGCCTGATCCTAGCGGTTGGTATGCTGGTCGACGGCGCTATCGTGATTGTCGAATATGCGGACAAGCGGATCAAAGAGGGCGCGGGGCCGATGCAGGCCTATGTTCAGGCCGCCAAAAGAATGTTCTGGCCGGTGGTCAGTTCCACAGCAACGACACTGTGTGCGTTTCTACCAATGCTGTTCTGGCCGGGTGTTCCAGGTGAATTCATGGGCATGCTGCCAGTCACATTGATTTTCATTTTATCCGCGTCACTGGTTGTTGCACTGATTTATCTGCCCGTGGTGGGCGGCGTTTCGGGACGGTTCAGCCGCATGTTGTCTGATGCAAGCCTGTGGATGCGCGCACATGTGCCTTATTTCGGTCGGCTGGGCATTGTGCTTTCGGCGCTGGCAATCATGGCCTGGTCTGCATTCACAGCTATTCAAGGCGGCGTCTCGGGTGGGTTTTTCGGCGCCCTTGCACCGGGGGGATTTTTGCTGGTTTTGTCAGGCGTTTTGTTGGCGGTTTCTGGTGGCGCCATTCAGCGGCAAAGCCGTCCTGACCGCTTGCAGATCGGGTATCAGCGATCCTTTGTGGCGCGGGCGATATCTGTTGTCGTTGGAAACTGGTACATGCCTTTTATCACGATCGCGGCAGTCGTGGGCTTTGTCATCGTCACATTTTGGTATTTTGCCAATAACAACAACGGTGTCGAATTCTTTGTAGAATCCGAACCAGAACAGGCCATCGTCTACGTTCAGGCACGCGGAAACCTGAGTTTGGCGGAAAAAGACGCGCTGTTGACCCGCGCGGAAACCATCGTCATGGCGCATCCCGGGGTTGAAACCGCATTTGCCTTTGCCGGCGACGGAGGTCTGAACAACAACACCGGCGGCGCGCAGCCTCCAAAAGACACCATCGGTCAGATCCAGTTTGAGACCATTCCATGGGAAGATCGCCCGAACGCAAGAGCACTGACGGATATTTTTGGTCTGAATTTTTCATATGCCGCCAAGGATCTGGCATTTGACGGGGACACAATCATCGCCGACCTTACGGCCGAACTGAAAAAGCTACCCGGCACAAAAATCGAAATCCTGGCGCAGGCACGTGGGCCCGCCTCGGCCAAGCCGGTGCATCTGAGGCTCAAGGGCGACAACTGGCAGGATTTGCTGGACGCAACACGCACAGCGCGCGCAACCTTTGATGCACTTCCCGGGCTAACACTTGTCGAAGATACGTTGCCTTTGCCCGGTATCGACTGGCAGATCGACGTAGACGTTGAAAAAGCAGGGCGTTATGGCGCGGATGTGGCCACTGTCGGGGCCATGGTACAGCTGATCACGCGGGGCATCCTGCTCGATACCTACACACCCACCAACGGCGATGAGGAAATCGAAATCCGCGTCCGGCTTCCCGAAGAGTATCGCGTTTTGTCGACCCTTGATACGCTTAAGGTGCGGACACCCGACGGCCTGATACCCTTGGCCAATTTCATAACGCGCACGCCGGTTGCGAAGCTAGCCCAGATCGATCGCGTGGGGCAGACCCGGTACTTTGATGTAAAGGCTGGGGTCGAAACCGGCGCCCAATTATGGCAGCATGTGACGAACGGCGAAACCATCACAGCCGCCGTCTTACGCGAAGACCCTCTGCCCGGATCAACCATTCAACAGGTAACGGGCCCGGATGGCGCCCGGTTTGAGGTGCTCTGGCTTGACGAACGATTTTCGATTGAACGGTTGCGATCGACGCTTGACGAAAATGACGGAAATTTACTGCCGCTCACTCCCAACGAACGTATATCCGCGCTGACAGCATGGCTGGACACTGGCCCGTTTGGCGCAGGTATTGAATGGGAATGGACCGGAGATCAGGAAGACGAAGCCGAGAGCCAAGCATTCTTGGGCAATGCATTTTTAGGCGCCCTGGGTTTGATGTTCATTATCCTGCTTGCCCAATTCAACAGCATCTACAACGCAGCGCTTGTTCTGTTGGCGGTTGTGCTATCCACCGCGGGGGTTCTTTGGGGGATGATCCTCATGGGACAATCGTTTTCAATTATTATGACCGGTACTGGAATTGTGGCCTTGGCGGGAATCGTGGTCAACAACAACATCGTGCTGATTGACACCTATCAAGAATATGCACGTTACATGCCCAGGGTCGAAGCAATCATCCGCACCGTACAGGCCCGTATACGCCCTGTTGCCCTGACAACGATCACGACGATAGCAGGCCTTTTGCCAATGATGATCGGGCTTAGTCTGAACTTTGCCGAAGGTGGCTATACCGTCGATAGTCCAACAGCGCTGTGGTGGAAACAGCTTGCCACGGCTGTGGTTTTTGGTCTCGGGATCTCGACCGTGCTAACGCTGGTGTTCACACCAGCCATGTTGGCCGCACGGATCTGGTTCTGGACGGCTTTGATTGCCATTTTGGAACTCGTTCAAAGAACATCATCCAGTGGCAGCAGCCGTTTGGTGCATGACTGGGCTTTGCGTCAGGCTGCAAAAGAGGTGCATGCGCCCGAAATCCTGTGGAACACGGAACCAGAGCCTCAGCAGCACCCCGAGATACCATTGCGCGCCGCAGAATAGCCATCAGATCAAACCGTGGCTCGCTAGCTTGAGCAGGATCAAGTCAAGAAAGTACTGATTTTTTCCTTCGAAAATGCGTCTCATCGGGCGACCCCGCCTACTGAAATCTGGAGGATTTTTATTTAACTTGAAGTTGACCACACAGATGTGAGCCCACCATCCCAAGCGAACATCCGACCTGTAGCGACTATGCTGTTGCTGCAGCTCACATAACAGACGTTCGCTGCGATCGCTCGATCCAATCAGCGACAATGGTCGGCCTTGCTCAACTTTGCTTGTCTGACATCAGCATTTATGGGTTTAACTTAGACGAGCCATCCATGATGCCCTAAAAAGTTTCGGCGTTCGCCGTCACCGTCAGATCAGCCTCTTCATCCGAGGCCCGCACCCCAGTGCTATCGATCACTACAGCCCCTTCGCCTTCGATTCTGAATTTGACGGATTGACTCATGCCCGAGGCTTTGGCCTTCGCATCCAATCCTTCGACAGCCTTCGCGATCATATCGCTTATAGTTCTTTTCTTTCAGATTTAGTTTGCAGTTTCCCAATCCCAGTGTGGGATGAAATCACAAATAATATCATCGGCTTGCTCGTCCAACACCCCATCGCGCGTGCCCGACAGATGGGCGACCATTCCGCAATGCTTATCATCGATGACCTGGGTCACCTTCAGGTCCAGCCCTGCGTCGGCCAACGTCTTGTCGAACACATGGCTGATCGACTGTTTGCGCAGGTCGGGCTTGAAGACCTTGCCGACCGCGGTCTTGGGCATCTGGGGCAGGATGATGTCCTTCTTACGGCCGGTGATCCACAGATAGTTATCCTCGTCGAAGAAACCCAGATCGCCCGTGCGCAGGTAGGATTGACTGTTCTCCACCACATAGAGCCCCAAATTGCGCCTGTCGTCGGTATAAGTCTGACCGTCAACGACGCCAGGGCCTAACACGCATATCTCGCCGATTTCGTCTGTATCGCAGCGTTTTTCGATGTTGCCCTCATCGTCGCATTCAAAGACGCGCACCTCGCAGTAGGGCGTCGGGATGCCCACTAAGCCTACCTTGCACGGGCCATTCGGCGGTTTGGAGGTGACAATACAGGTGGCTTCAGTAATGCTGTATCCCCCCACAATCGAGACGCCCAGCTTCTGTTCAAATTCCTCAAATAGCTTTTTCGGGAAGGGCGCCGAGCCACTGATCGCAACGCGCAGCGATGAGACATCAGAGTTGACCGGGTAGTTCAAAAGCATCGCCGCGGCTGTTGGCACTGTGACAATGATTGAGATCTTCCAATGCTCAACCACCTGCCAAAACTTTTCGAACACTCCATCGCCGCGATAACCTGCAGGCGTGGTCTGTATCATATGCGCGCCAGATATGCGGTGCTGGGCAAGTTTTGGCGCACCCGTCGTGCCACCTGTGTGGAACAAGGCACAAAACCGGTCTTCCCCGCTTTCTTCGAATGTCAGCCCATCCTTGGGCTGTGCAGCCAGCACCTTGTGAAAATCCAGCACCCGCGCCTTGCGCGGCGCAGTCATCTTGGGGCGGACCATCGGCACAATCAGCTTTTTCAGCCCATTCAGATGCGGAAGCATGTCGATCTCGACAATGGTTTCGACATCTGAAGCCACCGCCGCCTGAGCTGCCTTTTCCGCCAAATCAACCTTTGGGAAGGATTTGAGCGTGACCAGAACCTTGGCCCTGATTTCGCGCAAGATCGCAGCAATGACCTCGGGCTCCAAGAGCGGGTTAATCGGGTTGGCCTTGCCAGCAATCATGGCGCCAGTCACCGTGATTGCCGCCTCATTAAGGCCTGGCAAAAGATAGGCAACCGTATCATCCTCGGCCACACCAAGCGAGCGGAACAGGTTCACGGCCTGCGTCACCTTTTCAAGCATCTGCCCCCAACTGAGCGTCTGCGCCTTGCTTCCGGGTTCCAAGAACATCTGAAACAAGCTTGCCGGCCGGTCAGCGTGCTTCTCGGCTGTAATCTTCAGCATCCCATAGATCGATTTCGCTGGAAGCCGATCCTAAAGCGCACATTCGGATTCGACCCTCTAAAACTCGGTCGAAACCTCGGCTGGTGTCTGGAATTGTTCTCTCATATTGCCCTCCCCCGAGCAATCAACAAGCTTTGCGCCCTTCTTTAAAGAGACATGAAGTGACGCAGATTATGTCAACAAAATTTCGCTTTAGATGGCCTGGCTCTTCCGCGTTTCGGCATGCACATACACACAGTCCAACACCGATGTCGTGTCCTGACAGCTTTCGTTACATGTGCATGAACTTCTTGCCAATTCAGGGTTTGCGAAGATCTGCAACCTCGACGCCGGTCTGCTGCTGAGGATGCATGCAGACTTCGCAATTTCCAATAATTCGTCGTGCCCAAAATCTGAACTTCCGATGATTGCTCGCTTTCGATTTCAACGTTTTGCTTTTTTCACACATCAACAACCCGAGTGACCACAAAGGACCGCATTGGGCATAACCCTTAAGGTTGTATTCCCGTCGAGCCTGCAATTCCTCACGGGCATCTGTCATTCAAATAAATAGTGTTTCGTTCAAGCATTCATCTTGTAGTTTCCCGTTGAAGCTTTGAATGAACGCGTCTTGCGCCGGTTTGCCCGGCTCAGGCCGATTTTCCAAACATCAGTGACGACCTTTG
>JAQXDR010000178.1 GCA_029251265.1 Pseudoprimorskyibacter sp.
AACCCAGTGCACACGGCGCATATTCAACCAGACCATGCCGGCCAATGGGATCAACGCTAGAAAAAGGTAATCCAGCTTTAGCTCTGCGGTGTAGAACAGCGCAATTATGACAATTGCCCCCATATCGTCGAGAATCGCTAAAGTGAGCAAAAAGACTTTTAGCGACGATGGCACCCGATCCCCGACCAATGCCAAAACGCCAAGTGCAAACGCGATGTCGGTGGCGGCTGGGATTGCCCATCCGCCGAGATTAATGGAGTTGCCCCAATTTAGCGCAATGAAAAATGCCGCTGGTAGGGCCATTCCGCCCACGGCTGCCATACCGGGCAGGACGACATCGCTGGGATTTTTCAGTTTGCCTTCGACAAGCTCTCGCTTCAGTTCCATTCCCACAAGGAAAAAGAAAATCGCCATGAGCCCATCATTAATCCATAAAATCAATGGTTTGGTAAGGCCCTCGCCATTCAGTGTCACAGACAGATAGCTGCCTAACGCGCCATGATACGCATCTGTCAGGGATGAATTCGCAATAACCATGGCTGCAATGGCGGAAAGCATTAACAGAATGCCTCCCGCAGCGTCATGGCTGAAAAATTTGTCTAGGGCGCGTCCCAGCATGGTTGTTTCCAAACACTTTGGTAGAGTTTACGGTATCGTAGTAGGTGGGGTATTCAACGAGATTTTCAATTAGAAAAATTGGTATTTACAGTTGCATTGCTGGCGTGTGCTTTTCAAACTGCGCTGTATGTTGACTCTTGATCATATAGCGGTGCTGGGCACCGACCTAGCTGGTGCCATGGCCTATTGCCAAACCAAACTTGCGCTAGAAATGGCGGCTGGTGGGAAACATGCCCGTTTTGGCACGCACAATCGGCTCATCGGCCTGCAAGACCGTATTTATCTGGAAGCAGTGGCTATAGATCACGATGCTCCCGCGCCAAAGGACGCGCGTTGGTTTGGGCTGGACCACTTTTCCGGGGTGCCGCGGCTGGACAAATGGATTTGCCGCGTGCCTGACATTAAATCTGCTCTGAAGGCTTTGCCCGAAGCCGGACGGCCAGTCCATGTCACGCGAGGCGAGCTGTCCTGGACGATGGCTGTACCTGCCGACGGGCAGTTGCCATGGGATGGCCTTTTTCCGGCATTGATCGAATGGCATGTTAAGGATCTGCCAGGCGACATGCTGCCAAAAGCTGACAGATGCCTTGAACAGTTGGTTGTATCGCATCCTGATGCGTCTGGGCTTGCCACCAGATTGGCTCCCTTTCTGGAGGAGCCCCGAATTCGCTTTGAAACTGCGCCAACTGCCGCCCTTTCGGCCACCCTGTCAGGGGAAGATATGAGCTGGACGTTATGATCTGCACGGGACAGTGTGTGGTTCGCGAGGCAACCAGTGATGATGCTATCAAAATTGCGGAGATCTGGAACCCGATCATTTCAGACACGCCTTTCACCTTTACAAATATCCGTAAGACTCCTGAAAATCTGGCAAAGGATATAGACGGCAAAAACGGGGCGTTTTTTGTGGCATGTCAAAATGAAGATATTGTCGGATTTGCGACCTATGGTGCCTTTCGAAATGGTCCGGGCTATGCATATACCAAAGAGCATTCGATTATCTTGGCACCGCATGCCCATGGAAAAGGTATCGGACGGGCTTTGATGTCTGCGCTGGAAGCACACGCGGCAGCGACCGGTGTCCATTCTATGTGGGCGGGTGTAAGCGCAGAAAACCCTGCAGCTATATGCTTTCACGCGGCCTTGGGATATACTGAGGTTGCGCGATTGCCCGAGGTCGGATTTAAATTTAATCGCTGGATTGATCTTGTGTTGATGCAAAAAGTGCTGACGCAGCGCAGTGTCTAAAGGACTCTAGACCTTATGTCTTTATGGAAACGCATCACCCTTGCTCTTCAAGCTCTGGCTCAGGGTGAGCCGCTGTCTGCGGTTTTTGAACAGCTTCGCAGCCCACCAGAACGCACCGTGGCCTTTACAATCGCTGTGATCGCTTTGTCAGCTAAGATGGCAAAGGCTGATGGGCTTGTTACGCGCGATGAAGTCGCCGCCTTCCGCGAGATCTTCCACATCCCGCGCGAAGATGAGCCTGGTGCCGCGAGAGTGTTCAATTTTGCCCGTCAGGACGTCGCGGGATATGAGGATTATGCCCAACGTATCGCAGCAATGTTTGGCCCAGAAAAACAAACGCTTTGTGATCTTATGGAGGGATTGTTTCACATCGCTATGGCTGATGGGATGTACCATCCGGCTGAAGATGCATTTTTGTTGGACGTTGCAGATATCTTTGATCTACCCGAGGCCGAATTTCGACGGTTGCGCGCGCGGTTTGTTGTGGATGCGGCCCCCGATCCATTCGAAGTTCTGGGCGTGGATTCCAGCATGACTTTGGACGAAATTCGCGCGGCCTGGCGGCGGCTGGTTCGTGATACCCATCCGGATGTTCTTTTCTCACGGGGTGTCCCCGAAGAAGCGATCAAGATGGCGGAAAAACGATTGATTGATATCAATCGCGCATGGGAAGAAATTCAGTCACGCAGATCAGCACCCGCGTAATGCAGCTGCGTTTGGCCACCTATAATGTGGAGTGGTTTGATGCGTTATTTGACGAACAAGGGTATTTGCAGAGGGATACCGTATGGTCACGACGCCATAATATTACGCGGGCACAGCAAATCAAGGCGCTTGGAACTGTTGTCCGCCGGATTGATGCTGATGCAATTATGGTTGTCGAAGCGCCCGACACTTCGCGCCAACGAAATGGCGTCCGTGCCTTGCAAAGGTTTGCCCAAGTGATGGGAATACGGGCCCGCAAGGCGCAGATCGGCTTTGTGAACGATACCCAGCAGGAAATCATCCTGCTTTATGATCCTGATGTGTTACACGTTCGGCATGCCCCCCGCAGTGATCCCGATGCGCCGCGCTTTGATGGATCTCTTTTGATTGATCTGGATGTGAATGAAACCAAAGAGGAGGTGCGTTTTTCGAAACCTCCGCTGGAGGTTGAACTCACCCTGTCATCGGGCCAGAAAATTCAGGTGATTGGCGCACATCTCAAATCCAAGGCGCCTCATGGTGCAAAAACACCAGCCGAGGTTATGGCCGTTTCGATTGCAAACCGGCACAAGCAATTGGTGCAGGCGATCTGGTTACGCAGGCGCATATCGGCGCATTTGAACCGTGGCAGCGACCTTATCCTCTTGGGGGATCTGAATGATGGACCTGGGCTTGATGCGATCGAAGCGCTTTTTGGAAAATCCTCGGTAGAAATTCTGATGGGGGCAGACAACGACCTTTTTGATCCCCATGCCTCGGATGCGGTGACACGATCTTTCGGTGCCTGCGCGACGACCTCACGGTTCTACCTGTCCGACCGAAAACGCTATGCGCAGGCGCTTCTTGATTACGCGATGGTGTCGCCCGGTTTGCGACATAGAGCACCTTCGTGGCGCATATGGCATCCCTTTGATGATCCGGAGTGCTGGGAGGACAAGGAGTTGCGAAATGCATTACTTGCCGGATCGGACCATTTCCCCGTCACGGTAGAGTTAGCCATTTAGGTGCCACAGGCGTTGATCTGAGCCACGCCGCCGAGATCCTGCGCCAAATACCGCAGTTGGGCTTCGGCAACTTCTCCCACTGGTATATGAACGCGCGCGTCTACGTGCAGACACAACGTTTTGGAGTCCGGCTCCCACGACAGTTTAGCGGTGTTGGGGTCCGTCGTTTCCATGGATAACAGCGCACCCAACCGCATCGCCTTGCCGAGAACAGAGGCTTGGTGGGCATCTTTGGCATCCAAGAGTCCGGAAAGGGTCTCAAATTGCGAGCCTGCGTGTTTGTTGCTATAGCGCTGCATCAAGGCGAGCCCTAAAAAGATCCGCTCGGCATGTTTGAGCCCGCCCAGATTGGCGCGGGTCGCGTAATCAAAACAGGTTTCTGCCCTGTAGTCAGGATGCGCACGCCAGCTGACGTCATGTAAATAGCACGCTGCTTTGACAATCCGCTGGCGCGACGGCAAGGCGTTGTCGAACAACGGCGCAATAAATTTGTACATCCAGCTTCCCGCTCCTGGACTGCGGGCATCTTTGGCCTCGGCGAAACGGCAAGCTTCCAAAAGCGGATCGCGGTCGCGCAATTTTTGTGGCATGTGCTCAAACAACAAACCCTCGCGTATCCCATAGCTGGAAATCGCGATATCGGCGGGTTCGAAACGATGCACCACTTCGGCCAGGACTTCGGATGCCAATGGCACCAGCGCCGCGCGTCCTGATGACACGCCCGCCTTTTTACGCAATTCGTCTAGATCCCCGTCGGCGATCATCTGTGCGGTTGCCATCACATCATCAATTGTCATCCGATATTCGTGCAAAACCTTCAGGGGATAAGACCGCCGCAAAATGTCCAAACGTGCGATTGCCCGCCATGATCCACCTACCAGAAACAGGCGGTCATGTTGTGGCCCCATCTGCTGTGCTAACGCGTCCACCGTTGTGCGGATATGTACGCGACGCTCGGCCGCGTTTCCAGAAAGGTCCCGCAGTTTCAGAGGCCCAAGCGAAGAGGTGACACAGCGCCCGACCTGCCCCCCTGCAATGGCAGCTAATTCCATGGAGGCGCCGCCAATATCACATACCAGCCCAAAGCTGCCGGGCCATCCAAGCAAAACGCCCTGTGCAGATAATCGTGCTTCCTCGACACCATCGATCACACGAATGTCGAGGCCTGTTGTCGCTTTGGCTTCAGCGCAAAAGTCTGCGCCATCCTGCGCTTCGCGGACGGCGGCAGTCGCAACAACCGCAAGAGGTGGCAGCCCAAGATTTTTGGCAAGCCGTTGAAAACGCGATAATGCAGTAAGCGCTCGTTTGCGACCTTTTGGGTTTAGCCGACCGGTATCAACCAAACCGGCGCCCAGAGCACACAGGATTTTTTCATTATAAAAATAGGCTGGGCTGCGGGCCGCGCCATCAAAAATCACCAGGCGCACAGAGTTAGACCCGATATCTACCACGCCGACGCGTTCTAAACCTCGCGTGGGGGATGGTCCAAAGAGAGGCTGCGAAAATGGCCCCCAATCCATGTCGGTTTTGGTCATACGATCCCTGTGGTCCCAAAAGAGCCATATCTGATAGGTTTTGCCTAATGCTCCAGCTGCGCCGTGGCAAGCGATTTGCAATACATGGAACATGACAGGCCTGATGGCGTAGATGCTGAGCCACAGGTTACGAAGCCAGGCCCGCAAAGCGTGTTTACCCGCATAATTATTTTCCCAATCGATACGACGTTCAATGTTTATGACCAGCAGCGAAAATCTGGCACTGATCCGATTGACCCAATCGCGGGTATCAACATTTTGGAAGTAGTTTCCGCTGAAATGTATTACTTTTTTGATTTATTGGTCATTCGGTTGCACGGGTTGCCTGTGATGCCAAGTTTGCCTCCTGTAGTGATCACGCAATCCAATCTGCGGCTAGACAGGCGACAGTAGGTTTAGAAACAATCCCGTGCTTATGTGGTTACACGCCATTTACAGCCAACTTGCCCATAAATCAGATAGCCTGTGGCAACCCACGTTAGGCATCGTTTAGGGCAGGCTTAGTTCGCAATACGGTTTCGGTTCGATTTTGGTGGATTGGAGCGGGTGAAGGGAATCGAACCCTCGTCACTTGCTTGGGAAGCAAATGCTCTACCATTGAGCTACACCCGCACATCAGAAATAGCTATTTTACAGATGAGCAGAGGTCAAGCGCCAACAAATATGTGTAATTTCTCACACTCTTTGTTTCAGCCTGCGCACTTGTGCACCGTCACGTCATACAGCACACGTGTTTGATATTGTACTGACCAGGTCGACATGAGCTGGAAACCTGACCTTAATAATCACGTTCCGACCGACGACGCAGCACACGCGGTTGAACCCGTTATTGTGCCTCGTGCCCGAGATTTGGGCGCCTTCGAAGTCCGTCGTGCATTGCCTGCCCCAAATTGGCAAATGGTCGGATTTTGATCTTTCTTGATCAAATGGGTTTGGCAGAGTTCTTTCTGTCGCGGGGAATGGATGTTCGTTTCCATCCCCATATCAGTCTTGCAACAGTAAGTTATCTATTTCGTGGCCGTATGCATCATTGTGATCGTCTTGGTACGGATGGCTGGATTGAACCGGGCGATGCTAACGGGATGGTCGCGGACCATGGGATCACACATTCCAAACGAACTGATGATGCGACACAGTCTTCTGCTATGCCGTGCTTTGATATCTAGCCGTGGGTGGCCTTGTCCAAGGATCACGAAGATCGACCCGCTCGGTTTCGTCGTACCTCCAAAAACGATCTTCCTGTTCTGTAGGGTGAGAGCAAACACATACGTTTGGCCTTAGGAGATGCTTGGGGTGCGCGCGCACTGATCGAAACCGCCTCGGAGATGTATTATGCAGATGCAACTTTGCTGCCGCATGCAATTCTTCCTTTGCCTGATAACCACAAAGACTGTGGTGGCTATGTCATCGCTGGGACGATAGAGGTGGCAGGGATCCCGTATGACACCGGCCAAATGATGATTTTCCGACCCGGGAATTTGGTGAGCGTGAAATTTGGCCCGCAGGGCGCGAAACCAATTTTACTCGGGGGCGCTACTTTAGAAGAGCCTCGCTATATCTGGTGAATTTTGTGGCGTCTTGCAAGGAACGTATAATCGCGGCCGAGGAGGCATGGCGCGCTGGTAATTGGGAGAATGGTCGCTTTCTACTACCGCCACGCGATAACAAGGACTTTATCTCTTTACCGCCAAAGTAGACGGTTGATCTTCGGACGGGAATAGACAGCGACGATGCGGTGATCGTGAAAGCATTGTTGGGAACAAACTTCTCAAGAAGCGCAAATCGACTTGGAAAACCGCTTGACGGGGCTTGGGACGGACCATAGAAGCACGAACACGCTTGGATCGTCAGGCGGCAGCGAGCGGTTGTAGCTCAGTTGGTTAGAGTACCGGCCTGTCACGCCGGGGGTCGCGGGTTCGAGTCCCGTCAACCGCGCCATCGCTGCCTCATTATGATACAAGAGACCTGCGCGGTTGTAGCTCAGTTGGTTAGAGTACCGGCCTGTCACGCCGGGGGTCGCGGGTTCGAGTCCCGTCAACCGCGCCAAACATCGTTGTCGACAGATAGCCTAACGGTGTTTAGATTTTGGATCGGAATGATGCCTCGCTTACAACCGTGTCACCGAGCGACAGCGGGACAAGTGTTTTTTCTGGCGGATATTTTTTCGGAAACTACTACTGGTGAGCTTCGTGTGCCTTTGCAAACGAGGCACGAAAGCGACTTATAACCGGTAAGAGGCATTCCTGCGGTCTTGACCTAACCGCCCCACGTGCGCACATCTCCGCAGTCCATATGGACAAAGTTTGAAGACGCGTAGCTACCAACACCACCGGCACGGCACGATGCTGCTGCCCGTGCCATCTGACCTACAGACCTTGTTGCCAATCTCAAATCAGCGGCCTGTCCCTGCATGTGCAGCGAATTACGCGCAACGCTTCGCGACCTGCTCCGCAGCATTTTATTTGTTTGTGGGCTGCGATACCCGGAAAGCAACTGGTAGGGTTCGCTTGCGTCCATGATATTGTGGGACGCCGCGATGATATCAATAGCGCGCACATCTACCTGCTTGACCTGTCCGGTACGCCAGTCACGGAAAAAATGACTGATTTCGGAAACTGCCTCGGGAATGTACTTTCCGTCGAGCCAGTATACCATTCTGATCCGTTCTCCGGACCTGCCAGAGAACATATGGATTTTACGAATATCTCCACCACCCCGTAAAAAGCCAGCGGCTTTCGAAAAGGTTGGTGCGGCCGATATAGCCGTAGCTGCAAAGGCTCCCAAGAGAGCCCTGCGCGAAAGACTTTGCGCTTTTGCATTCATGGGGTTGCCTGTCCCATCGTTAACCCAACACGGTGCGACGTTGCACACCGTTCGCCCGCTCATCCCCAGAAGGCTTCGTTTTTATGACACATTTGATTTTCTTAACAAAGCATTTTCGAATCGCTTTGGCACCCAATGTGCTGATTTGGGCGGTTTTTTGCGCAACACACGACGTGATGCAAATTTTTTGCCCGGTGCAACTCTGCATCACGCGTGTTTGAATGGGATGTGATCACGAAAAAATGCGTGGACAGTCTTTGATTCGCTCTCGAAAACGAATGGCACACTCAAACACTCGTGGAGGAGCGGTTTTAATGGTCGCAAACGCATTTAAGGTTATTTATCTGGCAAAATGTGCCGCCACCATTGCTGTTGTGATGTTCGTAAGTTCTGCGCCATCTTGGGCTGGTTCGACAGCTTTCAAGCAGGCTGTGGCAGAGTTTTCGTCCCAAGATACAGGTTTGGCGGAATTTTACCGTTCTCAGCGTTTCCAACCATTTTGGACTGCTGATGATGCGTCTGGACTTGCGCGCCGTCAGGCTTTGATAAAAGCCTTTGCGCAGGCCAAACTTCATGGATTGCCTCAAAGACGGTTCGATCCGGAGGTGCTGATTGAGGTGATGGGACGCGCTCAGGGAGGACGCCGTTTGGGCGAAATCGAAGTTGCCCTAAGCAGGGCATACCTTGATTATGCGCATGCCGTTCAGTCAGGTTTATTGAAGCCGTCTTCTATAGATGAAAGCATGGTGCGTCGCGTTACGCGCCGCGACAATGTCGATTTGCTCAACTTGATCCTAGACGGTTCACCCAGTGACGCGTTTACACGCTTGCCTCCGCAATCACCCGAATATGCACGTTTGATGCATGCGAAGCTGCGGTTAGAGCACGCCATCGCCCGGGGAGGCTGGGGCCCTTCTGTTGAGGTGCGGACACTGCGCCCCGGGGATATCGGGGGCAACGTAATCACTCTTCGCAATCGACTGATCAAAATGGGATATCTTTCGCACAGGCTTGTGACCGCCTATGACATGCGTGTGAAATCAGCTGTCGAAGCATTTCAGCGTGATCATGGTCTTGAGCAGGACGGCATCGCGGGTTCTGGAACGCTTGCCATGCTCAATGTCTCTCCCGAAAGGCGTCTGGAGGCGGTGCTGGTCGCGATGGAGCGCGAACGCTGGATCAATTTCGAAGAGGGGTTAGGTGAGCGCCACGTCTGGGTTAATCTGACCGACTTCAAGGCGCGTATTATCGACGATGGCAAGATAACGTTTGAGACCCGATCCGTGGTGGGTCACAAGGATACTGACAGGCAAACTCCTGAATTTTCCGATGTTATGGAGCACATGGTCATCAACCCAAGCTGGTATGTGCCAAGGTCCATTGTCGTTGGGGAATACCTGCCTGCCATGCAACTGGACCCGGCAGCGCATGATTACCTTGAATTGACTGACGACGACGGCAATGTCGTCGAACGTGGCTTCGACTTTGCTGAGTTCACCGAAGAGACCTTTCCCTTCGGCATGCGCCAACCACCGGGATCGGGAAATGCTTTGGGAAGTGTCAAATTTATGTTTCCAAATCGCCATAACATCTATCTGCATGACACACCGCAGCGGCATCTTTTTGCTTTGGAACAGCGTACATTTAGCCACGGCTGTGTGCGCCTGAACGACCCACATGATTTTGCTTATGCGTTACTCGCACTGCAAACGAACAATCCACAGGCCTACTTTCAGTCTATTTTGCGCACCAATGAGGAAACGCAAATTGATCTTGTGAAAGATGTTCCCGTGCATCTTGTGTACAGGACAGCCTACGTGTCACCAAAGGGTGACATGCAGTTTCGGCAAGATATCTATGACCGAGATGCCAAAGTCTGGCAGGCGCTGCGGGCGCAGGGGGTGGTGTTGACCCGCGCTGATAGCTAAAGCTGTTCCTCGCAAGTTGTGAGGGTGGCATGTCCTATACAGTCGAAGAAATAGCCAACGGTTTGGGTCTTCCTTTCGAAGGGGCGGGGGACATAAAAATTTCCGGGGTGGCCGAACCGGCCGAAGCGGACGTGGACCATATCGCTTTGGCAATGAAGCCAGATTTTTTGGCAGATCTGGGAAACAGCAAAGCGCGCGTCGCGATGGTGGCGGCAGGTACGGATTGGCAGTCGTTTGGACTGCAGGCTGTGTTGCTTGCGTCGCGCCCGCGCTTTGCCCTATCGGGTTTGTCTGCTGCATTAGATCAAGGCGCGGAGTACCCCAAGGGAATCTCGCAACTTGCTGATATACATCCAGAGGCTGAAATTGACGGCGATGTGTCAATCGGGCCTTTCAGTGTTGTGGCGCGTGGTGCTCGAATCGGATCGGGATCCGTGCTGGGTCCGCAGGTCTATGTGGGATGTGGAACGGTCATCGGACCTGATGCCCTGATTCACGCCGGAGTGCGTATCGCCCACAATGTGACAATTGGTGCGCGCTTTGTCGCACAGATTGGTGCCGCCATCGGTGGTGATGGATTTTCGTTTGTTACGCCAGAACCCTCGGGGGTTGAAGTGGCGCGCCAAACCCTCGGCAAGGTCGGTTCTGATCATGAACAGGTTTGGGCACGAATTCATTCGCTTGGCGGTGTTACGATCGGTGATGATGTTGAAATAGGGGCCAATAGTTCGATTGATCGTGGTACGGTGCGTGATACGCGGATCGGATCGGGAACCAAGCTGGACAGTCTGGTTCAGGTCGGTCACAACGTCGTCACGGGAGCTAATTGTTTGCTGTGCGCGCAGGCTGGTGTGGCCGGGTCCACCATTCTGGGTCGCAATGTCGTGATCGGGGGGCAAGCCGGTGTGAGTGACAATGTCACCATTGGTGATAATGTTATCCTGACGGGTGCGACAAAGGCGCTGAGCAAAGTTCCGGCTGGGCGCGTGATGATGGGCTATCCGGCGGTTGCAATGGAAACGCATATGGAGATCTACAAATCTTCCAGACGGCTACCGCGTTTGTTCCGTGAAGTTGCCAGCCTGCAAAAAGCCATTTCCAAGCTGGCCGGGACAGAATAAGCAGCCAGAAATATCTTCAGGAGGCGTGTTTAATGGACGTACAAGCCAAGGTCATTGAAATTATCGCAGAACAGGCGGTTCTGGAGCCTCAGGACGTCACACTTAAAAGCACCCTCGAAGACCTTGGCATCGATAGTCTAGGCCTTGTCGAGAGCATATTTTCGATAGAAGAGACGTTTGACATTTCGGTGCCCTTCAATGCCAACGACCCCACCGATAGTGCCTTTGACATATCGTCAGTAGAGACGATTATTGTTGGGATACAAAAATTGATTTCCGACCAAAAGGGTGGTTCTTGACGCCATGAGCGGGCATCGCGTTGTTATCACCGGGGCGGGAACCATCAACGCACTCGGCCATTCTGTGGACGACACTCTTGAGGCCATGCGCGAGGGACGCTGTGGAATCGGCCCGCTCTCTTTTCGGGATGTGGATCGGCTTGCCATTAAAATTGGTGGACAGGTCACCAATTTTCATCCTGACGAGGTGTTTAATCGCCAGCAGCTCGCTCTTTATGATCGGTTCACACAGTTTACGCTACTGGCCGCAGAGCAGGCGATCTCGCAGGCTGGTGTGGAATTCGTAGGTGAGTTGGCCGCCACATCCGGGGTGGTTTTAGGCACTGCGGGTGGCGGCGTTCAAACCTGGGATGATAACTACCGGTCCGTTTACGAGGATGGCAAGAACCGTGTGCATCCCTTTGTCGTGCCCAAACTGATGAATAATGCCGCTGCAAGCCATGTGTCTATGCGGTATAATCTAAAAGGTCCCACATTTACGGTTTCAACGGCCTGCGCTTCCTCAAACCACGCAATGGCGCAAGCGTTTCAGATGATACGAACAGGCATGAGCCAAGCGATGATCACTGGCGGATCAGAAAGCATGCTTTGTTTTGGGGGGGTCAAAGCCTGGGAGGGGCTGCGCGTCATGAGCCGAGATGCGTGTCGTCCCTTTTCAGCCAATCGTAATGGAATGGTACAAGGCGAGGGCGCGGGCATCTTTGTGTTCGAATCGTTTGAGCACGCGCGTGCGCGAGGGGCAGACATTCTGGCGGAAGTCGTGGGCTTTGCGATGACATCTGACGCAGGGGATATCGTCATGCCGTCGTCAAAAGGTGCTGCGCGTGCAATGGCTGGTGCGCTGGCCGATGCCCGCATAAATGTAGAAGATGTGGGATACATAAATGCGCACGGCACCGGAACCGCGGCCAACGATAAGACCGAATGCAAGGCCGTGGCGGATGTTTTTGGGCGTCATGCTGACAAGCTGATGATATCCTCGACCAAATCGATGCACGGTCACTTGATTGGTGGCACGGGGGCAGTGGAACTATTGGCTTGTTTAATGGCTCTGCGAGACGGTGTGATTGCGCCGACAATCGGATATGAAGACCCCGATCCGGAATGTGCGTTGGACGTGGTCCCCAACGAAGCACGAGATGCGAAAGTGGATGTTGTGATGTCAAACGCCTTCGCCTTTGGCGGCTTGAACGCTGTGCTAGCATTGCGACGTATTTAATCAAAAAATTGCTTTTGCGCCTCTGGGTGTGGTTAGGTGCACGCGTTTTTTAGCACGTCGGCAGGTGTCTTGGGTCGGTGGCAATTTGTGGCCGATCACGCGCCTCGCCAGATCCAACCGCCGCCAAATATTCTGCTGCTCTCCCGGCTGTAGAACACACAGGCTTGGCCCGGTGACACTCCTGCCTCGGGCGCAAAAAGCTCTACCTCGGCCTCGGTTTCAGAAATCGGTCGCAAAATTGCGTCGCGTGGCGGGCGTGTTGAGCGTACCTTGACCGAAAGGGGCCATTCCTTCTGTGACATCATGGGCGTGTCGCCCAGCCAGTTAATCTCGCGAATCGGTACGCGACGGGTCGCTAACATTTCTTTTGGTCCGACGATCACCTGATGCGTGTCCGGATCTAAGCGAACCACATAAAGCGGCGTGTCTAGTCCGCCAATACCGAGGCCGCGCCTTTGGCCTATAGTATAATGAATGACACCGTCATGCTGACCTAACACAGTACCGGACAGGTCCACGATCTCTCCCGGTTCGACTGCGCCGGGGCGCAGTTTTTCAATCACGGCCGCATAGTTTCCGTCCGGTACAAAACAAATGTCTTGGCTGTCGGGTTTGTGGGCAACGACAAGATCATACTGCGCGGCAAGCGCGCGCGTGGCGTCTTTTGATGGTAAATGCCCTAATGGAAAGCGCAGGAATTCCAGCTGTTCTCGCGTTGTCGAAAACAGGAAATAGCTCTGATCTCGGGTCGCGTCAGTCGCGCAGTGCAATTCGGCCCCGTTCGCCCCAGATTTTCTTTGAATATAATGGCCGGTCGCCATGCAGTCGGCATCAAGATCCCGAGCTGTGCTCAGAAGATCTTTGAATTTCACTCTTTCATTACACCGGATACATGGCACAGGGGTAGCACCTGCAAGATAGCTATCGGCAAATTCGTCGATCACGGCGTCCCGAAAGATATTTTCGTAATCAAGCACGTAATGTGGAAATCCCATTTCTTCCGAGACGCGGCGAGCGTCGTGTATATCGACACCGGCACAGCACGCACCTTTCTTGGCCAGTGCGGCACCGTGGTCATAAAGCTGCAATGTGACGCCTATGACGTCATAGCCTTCCTGCTTTAGCTGTGCGGCAACGACCGAGCTGTCGACTCCTCCTGACATAGCGACCACGACACGGGTCTCGCTAGGAGGTTTCGCAAACCCTAAAGAATTGATCGGATGTTTGAGGGCGTTCATTTGGTGCTCCAAGGACAATACCGCAGAATATATGAAAATCCTAAGCACTCTCAACCCCTCGAATACTCTATGCTTCACGGCGCATTAAGCGCCGTATGTTCAATTTGGCCTTGCGTCGATTGAGGCTAGGAAAATGTATTTGAAAAAAATTCGAGGACCACGCGCAGTAACATTGCCGGATGGTTCGATTATGACCCGGGCAGATTTGCCAAATCCTGATACTCGCCGTTGGGTTGCATCGCGTAAAGCGGCAGTGGTTCGCGGGGTGCTGTATGGTTTGATTAGCGAAGAGCAGGCGAAGGAACTGTATTCTTTGTCACAAGACGAGTTGGCAGAGTGGATTCGCAGGGCTGCTGTGCATGGCATGGGCGGGCTAAAGAGTACGGCTGACATGCGTGACTTGCAGCCTTGAGTAGAAAACTATAAGATTTTATCTGCGCTAACGGGCGATTAACTAATTTGGAGTCAATGTGATTGAAACGGTGATTATTGCTTTGGAGAGTTAAGATGCGTGTCCTAATGGTCGAAGATGACCCAGCAACATCTAAAAGCATAGAAATGATGCTGACAAATGCGGATTTGAACGTTTATTCGACCGATATGGGCGAAGAAGGTATCGATCTGGCGAAGTTATATGACTACGATCTAATCCTTTTAGATCTTAACCTGCCCGATATGAATGGACATGACGTGTTGCGTCAGTTGCGCTTGGCCCGCGTGGACACTCCGATCCTGATTCTGTCGGGAATGGATGACACCGAAAGCAAGATTAAGGGATTTGGTTTTGGCGCTGATGATTACTTGACCAAACCGTTCCATCGCGAAGAGTTGGTCGCGCGGATACATGCAATTATTCGGCGATCCAAGGGGCACGCGCAGTCTATAATCCGCACTGGCAAAATATCGGTCAATCTTGATGCCAAGACCGTCGAAGCAGGCGGTAAGTCCGTTCATCTGACTGGTAAAGAATACCAGATGCTGGAACTTTTGAGTTTGCGCAAAGGCACCACTCTTACGAAAGAGATGTTTTTGAATCATCTTTATGGCGGTATGGATGAACCTGAATTAAAAATCATCGATGTTTTTATCTGTAAGCTGCGGAAAAAATTGTCTGAGGCAACTGGCGACGAGAGCTATATCGAGACTGTATGGGGAAGGGGATATGTTTTACGTGATCCAGCCCCAGCAGAAGATACAGCGCCTCTTGCGATTGGAGCCTGATCACTGGACCTGACCCGTTGTCCGCCTTATCTCTTAATTGAGAGACGCGAGATGGGTCAAAGATGTATCGAAAACCAGTTAACGAACTTACCCAGGACGAAGCCTGCGACGAGCTGCGAGCCTTAATGGAGACACTGGGCGCAGCAAATGTTGCCTATCATCGGGACGACTCTCCGGAAATTGATGATGCTGAGTATGATGCGCTCAAGGTTCGTAACATGTCGATTGAGGCTCGATTTCCTTTTCTGAAACGCCCGGATAGCCCCAGCGAGCAAGTCGGGGCTACTGTGGCAGAAGGATTCACCAAGGTTGAGCATGCGCAACGTATGTTGTCGTTGACGAATGCCTTTGCGCCAGAGGATGTTTTTGATTTTGATAACAGGATCAAGCGCTATCTGGGCTTACCAGAGCTGGACACGTTAACGTACACAGCTGAGCCCAAGATCGATGGCCTTTCACTGACCTTGCGTTACGAGGGTGGAGAACTGGTTCAAGCTGCCACGCGGGGCGATGGCTCAATAGGTGAAAACGTCACGGAAAATGCCAAAACGATTTCGGATGTGCCGCACCGCATCAGGGATTGTCCCGAGGTCCTCGAGGTTCGTGGCGAAATTTATATGAGCCATGAAGATTTTATATCCCTTAACAAGGCTCAGCGTCAGGCTGGTGAAAAAGAATTTGCAAACCCGCGTAATGCAGCAGCGGGGTCCATGCGACAGCTGAATTCGGAAATCACGCGTCAGCGCCCGCTTCGGTTTTTCGCCTATGCGTGGGGCGAGATGAGTAAACCACTGGCAGAGACCCAAGCAGAGTCGATACATCGGTTGGCTCAGATGGGGTTTTCGACCAATCAGTTGACAACTCGCTGTATCGGCCCAAAGGCTTTGATTCAGCATCACGCACTGATATCAGCGCGTCGTCCGGAATTGGGTTATGATATAGATGGGGTTGTCTACAAAGTTGATGATCTGGACCTTCAAGCCCGATTAGGGTTGCGTTCCACAACGCCGCGATGGGCGATTGCTCATAAATTTCCTGCTGAATTGGCGTGGACGCGACTGAATGCTATCGAAATTCAGGTTGGCCGTACCGGAGCCTTGTCGCCTGTTGCGCGCCTTCATCCGGTCAATGTCGGTGGCGTGGTCGTATCAAACGCAACACTGCACAACGAAGATTATATCGCAGGCCGAGATTCTACAGGGACTGAGATACGCGGTGGCAAGGACATTCGTGCCGGTGATTTGGTTCAAGTCTATCGCGCCGGTGACGTAATTCCAAAGGTCGCGGATGTTGACTTGACCCGTCGTCCAACTGAGGCGGCCCGCTTTATTTTTCCGACCGTTTGTCCCGAGTGCCAAAGCCCGGCTGTACGCGACGAAGGCGACAGCACGCGCAGATGTATTGGCGGTCTTGTTTGCCCGGCTCAAACAATTGAAAAGTTGAAACATTTTGTTTCAAGATCCGCATTTGATATTGAGGGGCTTGGCGCAAAGCAGGTCGAGCAATTCTACACGGACGGCTGGATCGAGACTCCTGCGGACATTTTCGCACTTCGCACGCGATATGGCAGCGGTCTACAGCAGCTCAAAAATCGCGAGGGATGGGGGGACAAGTCGGCAGAGAACCTTTTTTTGTCGATCGACGAGGCACGTCACGTTTCTTTGGGGCGTTTTCTATTTGCATTGGGCATTCGCCACATTGGCGAAGTCGCAGCAATGACGCTTGCGCGGTACTTTGGCTCTTGGCCTGCGCTTAGTGCCGCAATCGATGCGGCACAGGCGTGTGCCGGACCAAGTTGGGAAGATATTCTGTCGATAGACGGTATTGGCCCAAAACAGGCGCGGTCCTTGGTCACTACTTTGGTACAACCCGCAGAACGCGCGGCGTTAGATGTCTTGGTCTCACATTTGCAGATCACAATGGAAAGGGTGCCAGAAACGACGTCTTCTGTTGCGGGGTTAACAGTCGTTTTTACGGGGACATTGGAACGTATGACCCGCGCCGAAGCCAAGTCACGAGCCGAGGCATTGGGTGTTAAGGTTTCGGGGTCGGTGTCAGCAAAAACTGATATCGTTGTGGCCGGGCCGGGTGCGGGATCCAAGGCCAAGAAAGCGGCTGATCTGGGAATTGACATTCTGGATGAAGACGCATGGCTTGTTCGGATCGAAGGAGGATAAGCCTTGCGTCCCGAGGTCTTGTTCCCACTGTTCACACCGCTTACGTCTGTGCGCGGGGTTGGACCCAAGTCTGCGCAGCTTTTTAAGAAAATTGGAATAAGCTGTCCGCGAGATATCGTTTTTCATCTTCCCGCAACTGGGATTGATAGACGAATTTCTGAAAATCCGTCACCGCAAATGCTACCAGGCGTGGTGACTGCGTTGGTACAGGTCACCGGTCACACTGAGCCCCGGCGCAAGGGGGGTGTTCATCGGGTTCATCTGATGATTGGTAATATTCCAGCTCAAATCACCTATTTTAGGCCCATTGGACGCAGTTTTATAGCGCAGCATTGTGCTGGTGGGCGATTCTTGGTTTCGGGTCGAGCAGAGCTTTTCGATGGTGTGTTTACGTGGGCGCATCCCGACTATCTTGTTGCAGAAGATAAGGCGGCGGCAGTGCCCACATTTGAACCAGTCTACGGAGCCACTGCTGGTTTGGGGCAGAAGACGCTTCGCTCCGTTGCACAAAATGCGTTGTCGGCCACCCCGGATCTGCCAGAGTGGATAGATCCAAATCTGCTGCGAAAACGGGCCTGGCCGTCATGGCAGAAGGCTGTGCAAGTGGCGCATAATCCGACGTCTCTTGCAGATTTGGCAGCGGATAATATCGTGCGTGAAAGGTTGGCCTATGACGAAGTTTTTGCCCATCAATTGACGTTGGTCCTCGCGCGTCAGAAATCGCGGTCTCGACCCGGCAGGGCAACCTGTGGTGATGGGCAGCTGCGTTCAGCCGCCTTGGCACATCTGTCCTTTACACTGACCGGGGCGCAAGATCGCTGTGTCAAGGAAATCACGCAGGATATGGCGTCAGACCGGCGAATGATGCGATTGCTGCAGGGAGACGTTGGCGCAGGCAAGACGTTGGTCGCGGTTATGTCAATGTTGGCTGTGGCAGAAACAGGGGGACAGGCTGTGTTGATGGCGCCAACTGAAATTTTGGCGCGCCAACATGCACATTCGATTGCAACAATGCTGACCCCCTTAGGGGTCGATGTCGGAATATTGACATCGCGTGACAAAGGGGCCGCACGCACAGCACTTATGCACCGCTTGCAATCTGGTGATTTGAAACTTCTGGTTGGGACGCATGCCGTATTTCAAGACACGGTTACTTTTGCGGATTTGCGGTTAGCGATTGTGGATGAACAGCATCGGTTTGGTGTCGAGGAGCGGATGCGTTTGGCGGCAAAGGGTGAGGCAGTGGATATGCTGTTAATGACTGCAACGCCCATCCCCCGATCATTGGCAATGACGCAGTATGGCGACATGGATGTGTCTATTCTGGATGAAAAGCCGCCTGGACGTCGGCCAGTGCAAACTGCTGTGATTTCATTGGACCGGATGGAACAGGTGATTGAACGCCTCAGGACGGCATTGGCAGCAGGACAGCAGGCCTACTGGGTGTGTCCGTTGGTGTCAGAAAGTGAACTTACTGATTTAGCGGCCGCGCAGGCGCGCTTTGAACATTTGCGCTCCGTTTTAGGCGAAGAATCAGTGGTTTTGGTGCATGGTCAAATGCCTGCTCCTGAAAAAGATGCGGCAATGCGTAGATTTCAGGACGGGCGCAGCGGCGTTCTTGTAGCGACAACTGTGATTGAAGTTGGCGTAGACGTCCCAAATGCAACGATCATGGTGGTGGAGCGGGCTGAAAACTTTGGCCTATCACAACTGCATCAATTGCGTGGGCGTGTCGGGCGGGGAGCTAAGGCATCCTTTTGTGTGCTGTTGTATCAGTCGCCACTGAGTGCGTCTGGACAAAGGCGCCTTGGGACATTGCGTGAAAGCGATGATGGGTTTCATTTGGCAGAAGTGGATCTGAAAATGCGTGGGGCTGGCGATGTTTTGGGTCATGCACAATCTGGTCTGCCCCGGTTTCAAATTGCTGATTTGGAACGTGATGGTGACGTTCTTGCCCTTGCGCGCAGCGATGCCAAAACCCTGCTTGTGCAGGATCCCAAGCTGGAAAGTGCTCGTGGACGGGCGGCCATAATCCTGTTGTGGCTCATGCAACACGAACGCTCTGCACAGGTTATCGCCACGGGCTAGGCCGATGCTGGTTATCCAAGCCTAGCTGGTTTTCGGTTTAGGGGGGATTGAATAGGTCAATGTGGCGCGCGCCACAGGCTCTGCTTTGCCGTCTGAGAATAACATCACGTCTGTTACGCTCAGTGTGCGCCCAAGCTTTAGAACCTTGGCCCGGGCGATCATGTCGCGATTGGCCTCGGGTTTGCGCATAAAGTCGATAGAGCAATTGGTTGTGACGGCCAGCGCCTCGCGCCCAATGAGCGCCAGAGTGGCGACATAAGCAGAGACATCCGCAAGTTTAAACATTGCGGGGCCTGAAACGGTCCCACCCGGACGCAAATGCTGCTCTGCTGCAGGCATGCGCATGACCAAACCGGAGTCATCCAAATGATCAATTTCGAAATTGCCATCTATTTGTGGAAAAATATCTGCAAGAAATTTTTGAATTTCATTAATAGTAAGTTTCGGTTGCATGGTGTTCTCCGTCATGTTCGTTGGTTATACTCTCTTTGAGTGAAGGAGAGGGCAATATGGCAATCTTGGAACGTTACGACATGGATGGGGTAGCCCGTCTTACGATGAATGCACCCGAACGGCTGAATGCATTATCCGACGACATGCTCACCGCTTTGCAATCCGAACTGGAGGCTTTGTCCAAGGATCGCGATATACGTGTTGTTATTTTGGCAGGCGATGGGCGTGCGTTTTGTGCGGGTCATGATTTGCGCGAAATGACCGCGGCACGGCAGGCAGCTGACAGAGGCGCCGCCGCATTCAAGGATTTATTTGATCGATGTGCAACGATGATGACGTCTTTGCATAAACTACCTCAGCCCGTGATCGCGCAGGTACATGGCATTGCTGCGGCAGCTGGTTGTCAACTGGTGGCAAGCTGCGACATGGCCGTGGCAGCGGATGATACCCGTTTTGGTGTCAACGGGGTTAATATCGGACTGTTTTGTTCCACGCCTATGGTGGCGTTAACCAGAAATATTCCGCGCAAACGGGCTTTTGAGATGCTCACAACCGGCAGATTTATCGAAGCGGCCGAGGCGTTGGAGCTGGGACTTATCAATCGTGCTGTGCCATTGGCAGATTTATCGGTTGCCACAGACGAGCTTGCAAAAACAGTTGCATCAAAGCTGGACAGTGCAGTGCGTATTGGCAAATCGGCGTTCTATGCACAAAGCGAAATGTCGCTCGCTGATGCTTATGCCTTTGCAGGTGATGTCATGGTGCAGAATATGCTGGATCCGGACACGGCCGAAGGGATCGATGCTTTTCTTTCTAAACGGGCGCCACATTGGCACAGGTGACAGCGTCGCCTGCTTGGCGTACACCGCGCACATGACAGATACTTTGCATATTGTTGGCGGCGGAATGGCCGGATCCGAAGCTGCTTGGCAAGCGGCTGAAATGGGCGTGGACGTGGTTATCCATGAGATGCGCCCAGACGTGAAAACCTTTGCTCACAAGACAGATTTCCTTGGGGAAATGGTCTGTTCGAATTCCTTCAGGTCCAATGACGACGAGCAAAACGCAGTTGGGCTTTTGCATTGGGAAATGCGCAATGCAGGCGGGCTGATTATTTCAACTGCCGAAAAACATCGTTTGCCGGCAGGTGGTGCTTTGGCTGTTGATCGGGATGCCTTTGCAGCGTCCATCACAGATGCTTTGAATGCGCATCCTCGGATCTCTGTTCGCTATGGCGAGGTCTCCCAATTGCCTCGGGATGGAACTTGGATAGTCGCAACCGGGCCCTTGACCTCAACCGCCTTGGGCGAGGCATTGCAGGCAGAAACCGGGGCTGAAGCACTTGCGTTCTTTGATGCAATTGCCCCCATCATTTACTCAGATAGCGTGGACATGTCCCAAGCGTGGATGCAGTCGCGCTATGACAAGGGCGAAACAGAGGCAGAGCGCAAAGCCTACCTGAATTGCCCGATGACAAAAGAGCAGTACGAAAGCTTTATCGACGCGCTGCTTTCTGCGGACAAAACCGAGTTTCATGAAGGTGAAACTGCCGGTTATTTTGACGGCTGTTTGCCGATTGAGGTTATGGCAGAGCGCGGGCGTGAAACGCTTAGATTCGGTCCGATGAAGCCTGTTGGCTTGACCAACCCGCACGCGCCTGACGAAAAAGCCTATGCAGTTGTGCAGCTTAGGCGGGATAATGCGCTGGGAACGCTTTATAATATAGTAGGTTTTCAAACCAAGATGAAATACGGGGCACAGGCCGAGGTTTTGCGCATGATTCCGGGTTTGCAAGATGCGAAGTTTGCGCGACTTGGCGGTATTCACCGCAATACGTTTTTGAATTCTCCAAAGCTTTTGGATGGACAAATGCGTCTCAAAAGCCGGCCCAATATTAGGTTTGCGGGGCAGATTACGGGTGTGGAGGGCTACGTGGAAAGTGCGGCTATGGGGCTGCTGGCGGGTCGTATGGCTGCGGCCGAACTGTTGGATGTAGATATTCCAGAGGTGCCCATGGACAGTGCGCATGGTGCTTTGGTCCACCACATCACCGGAGGCGCCGAGGCGCGCAGTTTTCAACCAATGAATGTGAATTTTGGTCTATTCCGTGCGGTGGATGGGCTAAAGGGAGGACGGCGCGGCCGCAAAGACAGATACAAAGCCTACACTGACCGCGCAAAGGCGGCTTGGACTGGTTGGTTGAATTCTCAGTCCAGTGCCTGTGGGTAAGTCTGTGGGTATCTGCAATACTTGTTGGTCATCGGCGGGTTATCGAATGGTATTAAGTTTCAAGCGTCGGTAGGTCGCGAAACACCATGATGTTTAGAGAGTTTGCCACAAGATTTGCGCCATCACCTACCGGACCTTTGCATTTAGGCCATGCTTTTTCGGCGTTGTTTGCACATGATATGGCCCGCTCTTGCGGGGGACGCTTTGTTCTTCGGATTGAGGATATCGACGCAACCCGGAGCCGCCAAGAATGGGAAGATGCCATCTACACTGATTTGACGTGGTTGGGCATCACTTGGGATGGTGTGCTGCGGCAATCGGATAGATCTAACAATTATCTCAGTGCTTTGCGCGAGCTTTGGGATATGGGTGTTTTGTTTGAATGTCGATGCAACAGACGTGATATCCAAGCAGCCCTGTCGGCACCACAAGAGGGCGCGCCGCTGATGGGACCAGATGGTTTGGTATACCCCGGAACATGCAGGACCACAGGTCCCATAGGCGTTTTTTCAACAGGATCTGTATTAAGATTAAATATGCGCGCCGCCTGCGAACATGTCGCAAACCAGATGCCCCTGTTTTTTGAAGAAACAGGCCATCCGGACCATTTGGACAAACCTGTTGCCGTATCCTCTGACTGGTTGATCAAGCATGTGGGTGATGTTGTCTTGTCGCGCCGTGATTTTTTGGGATCGTATCATCTATCTGTGGTTTTGGATGATGTTGCGCAGAACATATCGCATGTCGTCAGGGGACGTGATTTATTCGAGGCCACGTCTGTCCATAGGCTTGTTCAGGCCTTGTTGGGATTTGACTCGCCAGTGTATCATCATCACGATTTGATCCGCGATAGCCGGGGCAGGCGGCTGGCGAAAAGAGATAATGCTAAATCCATTGGTCTATTAAGGGACGCGGGCGCCACGGTATCAGATATTCGGCTACTGGTGGGTCTTGACTAGTGATCCGCTTCAGGCTGCATGATTTCCACGGTCTGCCCTTTGCGCACAGCTGTGTAAAAACACGACCTTCGGTTCGTATGACAGGCTGGACCGATTTGTCGCACTAAAACAAGTAAACAATCCATGTCACAGTCGTATCGAAAGTCTACCAATTCTTGGGTGTGACCGGATGTTTCACCCTTTATCCAAAACGCTTGGCGGGATCGGGACCAATATGTTACGCGCCCTGTATCAAGGGTTTTTTGAACAGATTCCGCATTCATCCAAGCCATCATTAAAACATCAAGCGTGTCTGTGTCTTGTGCAATTGTCGGGATCAGACCATTGGAATCAAAGGTCAGACTGTTGGGGTTGAAGGTCATAGTTGAAAAAATCCTTTTGACAGCGGGTTTGGCCACCTATGTATGTGCAGTAAGAGGAAAGGAATATCCATGCCAAGCGATGGTGACTTAATCAGTCTTTATTCAACACGCATTTTGGCGTTGGCCGCCGAAATCCCTTATCACGAGCGCTTAAGTGCGCCTGATGCCACGATCAAGAAGAGATCGCCGCTGTGCGGATCGACTGTGACGGTGGATATCTGCGTCAAAGACGGTACGGTCACAGGCTTTGGTCAGGATGTGAAGGCTTGTGCACTTGGTCAGGCGGCGGCGTCAGTTATTGGGCGCGCGATTATTGGTTCGTCGGAAGAGCAGCTGCGGTCCGCTCAAGTGGCGCTAAAATCTATGTTAAAGTCAAAAGGCCCTGCGCCCGAATATCCGTTTGATGGGCTTGACGTGTTACGTCCTGCAGCAGATTTTAAGAACCGCCACGCATCAATCATGTTATGTTTGGATGCAAGCATCGAGGCTTTGGAAACTGCTCGGAACGCGCAGACAGCTTAACCCTCTTTTGAGAATTTGCTCTTTATAAGCCTCTCATTCATTAGGAGGCTTTTTATGCAGATTGATCAGAGTTTGACCACGCCTGACGCAGGAACTGAGCTTGATCGTCTAAGCTTTGCTTCGAACTCGTTAGGATGCGGTATTGTCAATATCGCTGGCATTTTGGAAAATTTACAGACACAAAGTAAAGAGCAACTTGTTGCTCTGCAAGCTCTTCAAATTGGTTCCAACGATGTGGTTGAAGCCAAGGATAACGCGATGATTGATATCGCTAAAATTGCAGACAAGGCCAAAGAAACGCTTGATAGTGTTCAGGTTTCGGTGAACACGATTGCCGAGACATCAGAACATTCAGTCGACCTTGCCGGATGGGTGCGGTCGGTACAAGAAAAAAGCTCGGCAGTTGAAGACATCCTAAGCGAAGTCCGTAAATCCAATGATCAGATTGCGTCCATTGCAGCCCAAGTCAATGTCTTGGCCATGAACGCCAAGATCGAAGCGGCACGGGCAGGCGTTGCAGGAAAAGGTTTTGCCATTGTTGCTGAGACTATCAATGATTTGTCACAGAAAACAACCGTGGCTGCTGAAGAAATATCAGCGTCGATTCAGAACATGGCCAACTGGATGAGCCAGTTGCAGCAAGGGGCCGAGATATCGGCACAGCGGGCAACGACGTTTCTCGAACGCAACGAAGAGACAGATGCAGCGTTGTCATCAATCGAAAATCTCGTGTCAGAAACACATATCACCACCGAGTCTATTTATGGAAAGATGCAAATTGCGGATCAAGCTATAGATCGTTTTGTTCCGTCTATTTCACAAATTGATGCGTCCGTCCGGCAATTTAATGAGGATGTTAAACAGACTTCTGACCAAGTGGATAGCCTGATAAACACATCTGAATCTATCGCCCAAGGCTCGATTAATCTTGGCGAAGAGAATTCAGACCTCAAACAAACAGTTTTGCTCGTTCAGGATCTGGCCGGTCGCATTGAAACAGTTTTTGAGAATGGCTTATTACGAGGACGTATTGTCTTTGAGGATCTGTTTGACACAAATTACGAAGTGGTGCCAGGATCGGATCCCGAGCAGACAGTGACACGTTTCACCAAGTTTACGGATGGAGTTTTGCCTTCTATCCAAGATCCTGTTTTGGAGACAGACAGCCGAATTGCATTTTGTGTGACGGTTGACAGGAATGGCTATCTTCCGACTCATAATGCAAGATTTTCCAAGCGTCAGTCGCGGGACCCGATTTGGAATGCCGAAAATTGCAAAAATCGCCATCTATCAACAGATCGCATAAGTCTAAAGGCTGGCAAAAATGAATCCCCGTTTTTAATGCAGACTTTTCAAAAGAAGACAGGTGGAGGGCGATCTACGTATATGAAAGATGTTTCCGCTCCGATTAAAGTGCAGGGACGGCATTGGGGCGCAGTTCGTGTTGTAATTTCTTTATGATAGTTCATATGCTTTTTTCAAAATTCAGATGTTCAATATCAAGAATATAATAAAAAAAAAACCGCCATCAGATATGATGGCCGTGAAAGTAGTGTGTGCCCTGATGGGAAAATGCGATCTATCAAAAACTGTCGATTTTTGATCAGACGAAACAGGCAATG
>JAQXDR010000194.1 GCA_029251265.1 Pseudoprimorskyibacter sp.
CAAGAAAGAAGCCGAAGAAACGGCGATGCATTTTCTGGAAAAGGTAAAAATCCCCGAACAGGCCGACAAATATCCCGGTCAGTTATCAGGTGGACAACAGCAGCGGGTGGCGATTGCACGGTCACTGTGTATGCGGCCGCGTATCATGTTGTTTGATGAACCGACATCCGCACTTGATCCAGAAATGATCAAAGAAGTGCTGGATACAATGGTCGCTCTTGCCGAAGAGGGTATGACCATGATCTGTGTGACCCATGAAATGGGCTTTGCGCGGCAGGTCGCCAACAGGGTGATCTTTATGGATGCCGGACAAATCGTTGAACAGAACGAACCCGAAGAGTTCTTTAACAACCCTCAGAATGAACGCACGAAACTGTTCCTGAGCCAGATCCTTGGACACTGACATCGCAAAATGCAGCGGCTTTGTCCGCTGCGCCTTGGGTGATTATCTTATTGCGAAGATGTCGGAAACTAAGATCTGCGGCGTTTAATAGCCAGAAAGACCAAAGTTTTAGAAAAGGGCAGACCGTCTCGAGGTCTGTCCTTTTTTATTTGAAATCATTGGGAACCACAAAGGTATGCAATTTGGCAGGTTCATGCGTATCCTGTCCGACGTGGTCAATGACCGCCGTTGCTCCAGGTGGAAAGTCGTCAAAACGTGTGTGATTTGGCGGTGGCGCGACAAGCTGATGCGCAAACTCTGCAATTCCGGGATTATGTGCGATCACAAGCAAAGTTTTGACAGTCTCGGTTTCAGCCGCTTCAGCAAGGGTGGCAGCATCTGCAAGGTATAAGGTATCTTCAAAATGGGTGGCGACGTCTATGTCTAACCTTGCCAGTGTTTCGCGTGTCCGCCGCGCAGATGAGCACAGGCACAGATCCGGGTGGAATGCATTTTCCTGCATCCATCGGCCAAGTGCCGTTGCAGCTGCGTTACCTTGTGTGTTCAAAGGGCGATCCCGATCACCACCTGCTGGGCTGGTCCAGTCTGACTCGGCGTGGCGCATCAAAATCAGGCGCATATTATTTATCTTTCAAAAAGGCGGCCATATGAAAAGCCGATTGCGCAGGATCGCGATCCAGTCGATGCGATGCAGGACACACACGCCGCACCAAACAACCAGACAGGCATGCTACGCCATCAGATGTACGCAGGTGGGCTTTGCATCTTGGAACGTCGTAGATTTGATCTTTTCCCAAGGCACCAACCGGGCACGCCGATTCACAGGGCCGCGCGGTACAGCTCTCACAGGGGCTCGGCGACATTTGAGGCAAGGTATACCGTTCAGGAAGGGAAATAGCCCCCCTGAAGCTTAGGAATAATCCTGCATCGGCATGAACCAACAGGCCGACCGGACTTGTGTCCACGCTATCCGATGCCAGCGCCCATCCAATGAACGGAGGATACGGCGGACCATCTGATGGCAGGTAGACCTGTCCGTCCATCGGTGTGGCCAAATGTGTCATCACACGGCGCGACCAACGGTCCATTGGATGTGGGTGACCGTCCAGAAATTCGGGCTGCGTTTGCACATAGGGCCAGAATTTGGGTTCGTGCGGTCCAAGCAGGACAACGGTTTTTGCGCCATTGACAGCCAGATCGCCGGTGGGGTTTATCGCTGCACGCAGGGTTAGCCCGTGGCTCTGGGCGTTTGTTTCCAACGCCGCCAGCGTCATACGTCGGACCGCGCCGGGGGGAGATCTGCACGTCGGATCAGGGAACCGGCGCCATGCTCTGTGAAAAGCTCTAAAAGGCAGGCGTTGGCGACACGTCCATCCAGAATGACAACCGCGCGAACACCCTGCGAGATTGCAGAAAGGGCGGTTTCAGTCTTTGGGATCATACCGCCTGCGATGGTGCCTTTGTCGATCATGGTTTTGACGTCTTCGGGGGTCATTTCGGTGACCACCTGGCCTGCATCGTTTTTAACGCCTGCAACGTCTGTCAAAAGCAAAAGCCTGTCCGCCTGAAGCGCTCCGGCCAGGGCGCCTGCCACAGTATCGCCGTTGATGTTGTACGTTTCGTTCCCATTGGTGCCTGCGCCCAAAGGTGCAACCACCGGGATGATGTCCGCGGCAAACAGATCCCGAAGCACCTGTGGATTGATCTGTTCCGGTCGGCCGACAAAGCCCAACTCAGGGTCATCTGCTTCGCAGACAATCAGATTGTCATCTTTGCCCGACAATCCCACCGCGCGTCCGCCCTCTGCCATGATCGCTTGGACAATGCGTTTGTTGACCCGCCCGGAAAGAACCATTTCCACCACTTCAACAGTGGCGGCGTCAGTTACCCGCTTGCCCCTCACGAAGTCAGAACTGATAGAGAGCCGGGTCAACATCTCGTTGATCATCGGACCACCACCGTGAACAACCACGGGATTGATGCCCACCTGACGCATCAGCACAATGTCGCGGGCGAACCGCGCCATTTCGTTATCATCGCCCATTGCATTGCCACCAAATTTGACGACGACCACAGCGCCTGCGTACCTCTGCATGTAGGGCAGGGCTTCTGAGAGGGTGCGGGCGGTGGCAAGAAAGTCAGCGTGCATTCGGTGTCTCATGGGGGGGCCTATCGCAAACATGCCCCTTGGGTGTATTGGGTAACGGTATTGGACTGCAAGCCCGAGGTGCACATGTCAATGTGTTCGTGGTTGGTTTTGTTTATGCAAGGCTGCGGATTATGTGCCGCAGAGTAGGGATTCCATCACCCGTTTCCGATGACGTCACCACAATTTCAGGAAATGCGGCGGGATGCTTGGCCAACGCCGCGCGCACTTGCTGTAAAATTTTTGGGCGGTCTTTGACTTTGACTTTGTCTTCTTTCGTCAAAACGGCCTGAAAGGTCACGGCGCATCGATCAAGAAGCGACATGATCTCTTCGTCTACTGACTTTACGCCATGGCGGTGATCAATCAAAACAAAGGCCCGTACCAGCGACACACGGCCTGCCAGATACCGTTTCAACAAAGCCTGCCATTCAGCGACGACCTTAACCGGAGCATTGGCAAATCCATATCCCGGAAGATCCACAAGAAAGTGGCTGTCTGCCACTGTGAAAAAGTTAATTTCCTGTGTTCGGCCCGGCGTGTTAGACGCCCGCGCAATCCCGCGACGCCCTGTCAGCGCGTTGATGAGGCTGGATTTCCCAACATTGGACCTGCCGGCAAAGCAAACCTCGACCCGGTCTGCGGCTGGCAGTCCAGCCATGTCGACAACACCTTTCAGAAAGTCGACCTGACCGGTCAACAACCGCCGGGCTTCCTCTGCGTCCTGGTCATTCGGACTAGGGCAAGAGGGAAATGGCAGAACGCTCACAGCAAATGCACCTTGTTACCGGGTTGGATGGATCCACCTCGAACGACCTTTGCCAAAACCGAAAAATCTGCATGATCCCAGCTGGACAGGGCGCCCAGGACATCGGCATCACGGTGGCCTGTTTCAGGGTTTGCTTCGGTCGACCGGCACCGTTCCGTACGATCTTCGACAAACAGAACGCAGTCACCGATCTGGACCTCGCGCCCAATCCAATCAAATTCCTCCCACGGGGCCAGATCGTCGATCCACAAATTTCCGCGCCAGCGATGGATCGACATTTCCCGGCCCACACGTTGTGAGACCGCCCGATGCGAGGAAAAATTGCAAAGCGTGATCGACGGATAGGCAGAATCCGTCATTCCCTGGGTTTGTGCCTGTACCAATTTGGCAGCTTTCAAACCCTCGGGCAGCAATGGAGACAGCCAGTTCACAAGCGCGTCCCCGTCTTTCGCAGGATCAATCTTGATGTCTGGCCGATCCGGGTGGGTCAGGGTGAAGGTACTTTCCAACGCTTTTGATGTGATGCTCACGGCCTGAAGCATTGGAGCCGAGGCCGCGCGAATAAAATTTCCACAGCGTTCCCATTGCGATCCATCCACCTTTGCGCCATCGCGCGCAACGGCCCATGCGCGGTCGCCGGGAATACAGGCCGATGGGGCCAGGATCGCAGACTCAAGCAGCTGTCGTCCAACCGCCTTGATTGGGTATACCCATATCTGCGAAAGCTGTGCGGTCATTTTTCTGCCTTTGAGCGGTTAAAGCTGGATAAGATATTGCCAAACACATCGGGTTTAAAGCCCTGGCTACGCATGATCAGGTATTGTTGCGTGAACGTAATCACGTTGTTAGCAATCCAGTAGACAACCAGTCCGCTGGCAAAGCCACCCAACATGAACATGAACACCCAAGGCAGCCAATTAAAGATCATCGCCTGTGTCGGATCCGTGGGCGCGGGGTTTAGTTTTTGCTGAAGCCACATGGAAATCCCGAGAAGCAGTGGTAAAATACCGATAAAGATCAGCGACATAATACTCTCAGGGGCAGGTGCAGCCCAAGGAAACAATCCAAAGATGTTGAAGATACTGGTCGGATCCGGGGCGGACAAGTCCTGGAACGGGCCAAAGAACGGCGCGTGCCGCAGATCAAGCGTGACGAATATCACTTTGTACAACGAGAAAAAGATCGGGATCTGCAAGAGGATCGGCAAACATCCAGAGGCCGGGTTCACCTTTTCCTTTTTGTACAGCTCCATCATCTCTTTTTGAAGCTTTTGACGATCGTCTCCGACGCGTTCTTTCAGCTTTTCCATCTCTGGCTGTAACTCTTTCATCTTGGCCATAGATGCATAAGAGCGGTAGGCCAATGGAAACAGGATGGCCTTTATCCCTAGGGTCAGCACAATAATCGCAATACCCATATTGCCAATCACACCATTTAGCCAATGCAGGGCGATAAAGATGTATTTGGTCAAGAAAAAGAACCAACCCCAGTCGATACTGTCGGTCAGGCGATCAACGCCTTGGGCCTGGTAATCGCTGATTGCTTCCCATTCCTTTGCTCCAGCATACAGACCGGTCTGGAAGGATGCTCGATCCCCCGGAGCAAGCGTCTTATCGACATATTCCGATTTTGTCCTGTAAATAGCACTGCGATCATCATAACTGGCGACCGCCGTAAAAGGTTGACCGGGCTCCGGGACCAATAAGGTCATCCAGTAGTGATCTGTAAAGCCTGTCCAGCCATTGGCGTTAACTGAAAAGATCTTTGCCCGTGCACGTTCTGTGCGATCGATGTCATAGTCTTCGATATCCCCGTAATCGATCTCGGTCAGCTCGCCGTCGGCCATAACCATCGCGCCCTCGTGAAGAACGAAAAAGTTCTTCAGATCGCTTGGTTCTCCGTGACGTGCGACCATTCCAAAAGGTCGGAGTACAACTGTTGCATCACCGTTGTTTTCAACGGTTTGGACAATCGAGAACATGAACGTGTCATCGATCGAGATCGTTCGATTATATGTCAGGCCGCCGGGGCTTTGCCATTGCAGTGTTACTGGGCTGTTCTCGCTCAATACGGTGCCTGAAACGACGGTCCAATCAGTTAAAGCGTTGGGAACTTCGTTGGTCGAGGTCCCCGAAACGGGTATCCAGCCAAACAAGCTGTAGTATGGATCAAGCTCGCCAACAGTGCGCAGTATATGGACTGTGTCAGAGCCTTCTTCGATTGTCTCAAAGTAGTCTTTTAGTCGCAGGTCATCCAAGACCGCGCCTGTTATCGACAGCGTCCCGGTCAATCTTGCGGTATCTATGGGCAGACGCCGCACATCGTCGGTTGGGGCCGATGGCTCTTGACCAACAGTACCAGTCGTCACGGATTGGCGTTCGGATGTAGGGGCTGTCAACGAATCCTCGGCGATTGCCCGCTCCATTTCAGTGCTCACCGCATCGGGCGGTGGGAAGAGTGCAAACCAAACGAGTATCACAGCAAAGCTTAGGGCGGTTGCCAACAGCAGGTTCTTGTTTTGATTGTCCATGAGGGGAGGGGCCTCTCGCTCTTTTCTGGCTTTGAGAGGGTTCACCAGAGGTGACGTTAAAGGTCAAGTCCAAAGCGGCCCGAACACCCCCCCGCAATCGCTTCGAAGGCATGTTCGGCCATGTTTTTTGTCAATGTGCGTAAAACTGACCGCATCACAGTGATTTTTCTGGTTTGGCCTCCGCATTGCCGCCATGAAAATGCTGTTCACCGAACGTTGTGGTGAGCCCTATGCCTGAGAGGATCTAGCCTGTTGCATTATTAAGTTTGTGGTTGATCTGAAAAGCACTGCGCCGTTGTGCCCATCTTAACAAATCCTGCTTTGGCATCGGGCGAGCGATGGCATATCCTTGCGCGAACCCGCACCCGAGTTTGGTGAGCACTTCCAGTTCTTCTTGTGTCTCTAGACCTTCGGCAAGTGTATCAAGACCCATATGTCCCGCCATTGCTATAATTGCGCCAACCAGTTTTTGCTGTCGCGGGTCTTTGTCGATTGCCGAAATAAAACTTTTATCGATTTTCAGGCGATCGACGCCAAACTGTTCTACGGCTGCGATTGTGGCGTGACCGGTGCCAAAGTCGTCAAGGTCGATCAGGCAACCCAAGGCACGTAAGGCGGCTATATTGTCACCTGCTGTGCCTTCGGCGGATGCAACTGCCACAGTTTCAAGGATTTCGACACGCAGACGTTCCGGGGCCATATTGTGGGCATCGAGATCCCAAGCAATCTGTTGCGCAAGACCGGATTTGCCGAGTTCGTCGCCCGACAGGTTAATAGCCATGAAAGGGACATTTATTCCAGCATCGTCCCATGATTTCATTGCAGCAAAGCCGTGGTGCAACATCACCTCGCTCAGTCTACTCGCAACGCGGGCTTGCTCCAGCGCAGGTAGGAATCCGCATGGCGTAATCAGACCACGTTCGGGATGTTCCCAACGAGCGAGCGATTCAACACCGATAAGGCGACCCGAGCGTGTACAAATTTGTGGTTGAAACCATGGTACGATTTGGTCTGTGTCCAGTGCGCGCTGTGCCTCGATGACCAGACGTGTGTCTATGGGGCGCATCGGAGGCAGCGGGTCCGCACAAAATATCCCTGATAACCCCTGCTTTTCTGCGATTTCCAGCGCATCGTTGGCGGCCTGTACCAGCTCGGGCGCGGTCATAACCTGTGACGGGCGCGGAGCGCTGGCCAAGCCTATAGCCGCGCGGGTTTTCAGCGTGGGACTCTGGGCAGGAAGTTGTGGCATTTCTAGTGCGGTCTGTACGCGCCGTGCGACTGCCATCATGGCATTGGCATGGAGCCCATCCTGCGCAGCTGTCAAAATTGCCAACCGGTTGTCTGGCAGAGATATCAGCCGATCCTTATCCCGCAATACAGCACCGGCCTGATCCATGATGCGCTTTTTGGTTGATGGCGCGGCATGGCTTGTTTGTATCGCAACAAGCAAAAGGCAAACGCGTTTGCCACCGCGCCTTGTTGCCCGGATAGCCACATCCGCCTGTTCTATCAAAGAATTATCACCCCGACGCGTCCCCACCATGGCTTTGTTGCGGGACCACACAAAAAGCCAAACACCGCAGGCGCTGCACAGCAGTCCGACAGCGACCAACATACCGAAAACACCCAAGACACCAAAGAGCACTGCAAATCCCGCCGCGATCCCGAGGCGAGTTAACCGCAGTTTGCGATTGCCATTCCCGCGCTTTTCCATGACTGCTCCACCTGTCTTTGCTGATGACTATGTTTTTCATCAACAGGTGAGTATCCACTTAACGCTATTCTGATCTGTCCTGTTTCTTTTGATCAAGACATAGACCGGCAAAGTCGAAAAGCTTTGGATCCAAAAGATGGGATGGTCGTGCGTTCATCAATGCCCTGAACATAACCTGCCGCCGTCCGGGGCTGTTTTTTTCCCAACCGTCAAGTATTTGCTTGACCTGCTGGCGTTGCAGGCCGTCCTGACTGCCGCAGAGATCGCATGGAATGATCGGGTAATCCAAAGCCTTGGCAAAACGTTCGCAGTCTGCCTCGGCAGCATGTGCCAAGGGACGATAGACGAATACATCACCTTCTTCGTTTACAAGTTTTGGTGGCATGGTGGCCAACCGTCCACCATGAAAAAGGTTCATAAAAAAGGTTTCTAAAATATCGTCCCGGTGGTGACCTAAAACGACGGCTGAACATCCTTCTTCACGGGCAATCCGGTAAAGATGTCCCCGTCGCAGGCGCGAGCAAAGGGCGCAAAAGGTCCGGCCAGCTGGGATTTTGTCCATTACGACCGAATATGTGTCTTGATACTCTATCCGGTGTGGAACGCCCATCTTTTGTAAAAATTCGGGTAACACTGTCGCTGGAAAGCCGGGCTGCCCCTGATCAAGATTGCAGGCAAGCAAGTCAACAGGTAGAAGACCGCGCCACTTGAGCTCGTACAATATCGCCAAAAGTGTATAGCTGTCTTTTCCCCCGGACAAACATACCAGCCAGCGGGCACCTCGCTCTATCATGCCATATTGTTCGATTGCTTCTCGAACCTGTTGTACGAGTCTTTTTCGCAGTTTTTTGAATTCGGTGGTTTTGGGGGCACCGTCAAAAAGGGCGTGAATATCTTTGGCATCATCAAGCATGCCATGGTGTTTAGGGCCAAGCCCATGAGCAAGCAAGGGGGCTTGCAAGAGAGCCAGACTGATTTCAAGGCCAGACGCTCACCGCTATTCAGTTGGATTTGGCCCAAAGGTTACTTTGGTTTCCTACAGCCCCCGGATCAGGCGCCGATTGACAAAGGTGCAATCCGTGGTGATGGACGTGTTTGTATCAATCTGGAACATTATCAATGCCGGATCCCCCTAAAGGATGGCATCGGCCCAACCGCTTTAACGTGAGCCATGTGCCGTGGACTGCGCCATGACGCTCCAGCGCCTCCATGGCATATGCCGAACAGGTCGGCTGATACCGGCAACCATGCCCAACCCAAGGCGAGCCAAGCAATCGGTAGGCCCGAACGGGCAGAGATACGATCCAAGCGGCTGGGCTCATTGTCCGTGTAGCCGTTTTAATGCGTGGCGTAGATCATCTTGCAACGCTCTCCAAGAGCAGGTGCCCGTCACACCACCACGTCCAATCAAGACGTAATCGCGTCCGGGCAAGGCCAAATCACTCAAAATAGCACGAGCCAGTGCCCGCAGGCGCCTTTTTGCCCGATTGCGGGCCACTGCGTTGCCCACTTTTTTGGAACAGGTAAACCCAACACGAACAGGACCGTCTGGATCCCCGCGATTGCGCATTTGCACAACGACGCTACGCGAGGATTGTCTGTCAGCGCGAGAGGCAGCAACAAAATCGGCGCGCTGAGTCAACATCAGCACGCCGTTTGTATCTTTTGAAAGCCTCGGGCTCTTTGCCGGATCGGCCGTTATCGTATCAGTGCGGTTCAATGTGCGCCCGCCTGAATGCACTAGGCGCTAAGCGACTTGCGCCCGTGAGCCCGACGGTTGTTCAGGATCTTACGGCCCGCTTTTGTTGCCATGCGCGCGCGAAACCCGTGACGCCGCTTGCGGACAAGGTTCGAAGGTTGAAAGGTGCGCTTCATCGCTCGCTCTCCATAGATAGTGGGTCTTTAAGACCAGATTTTCAGTCGCCGGTGCGGATTCGCAAGTCCGGCCACGCTTTCGTTAAACGTCGTTTAGAAAGCTTCGCGCCCAATGTCAAACAACCTCGGTCCGAGACATGAGACTTTTTTAATGCAAAGGATGCTTAACATATAATGTCGGAATGCATAAATGCGCATAGCAAGATAAGTTCAAAGGCATCTTTGTCCGCCTACAGAGGCGCGATACCAGTTTTACACAATGAGATCCTACAAAAAATGCCAAATCCGCCTAAAGCTGCCTCTACATCCGCGCGCTTTGTGCGCTTGATCCCTATTGCTTTCATCGCTTTTGCAGCTGTGACCGGGCTCTTTTTATTTGGTGATAATTTAAGTTTTGCCACCCTAAAAGACAACCGCGAGGTGCTGCTTGGCTTTCGGGACAAAAATTACCTGCTAACAGTGGTGGCGTTCATAAGTGTCTATATTGTTATTGTGGCCTTTTCCCTGCCGGGTGCGTCCGTTGCAACGCTGACCGGTGGATTTTTGTTCGCAACTTTTCCCGGTGTTATGTTTAACGTGACTGCGGCAACGCTGGGGGCGATGGCTATATTTCTGGCTGCAAGATGGGGGTTGGGGGATTTCTTAGCATCAAGGATGGACCAAGCCTCCGGGCCGATGAAAAAATTAAAGGCCGGTATCGATAGCAATCAGTGGGCAACGTTGTTTCTGATGCGTCTGGTTCCGGCCATTCCCTTTTTTGTTGCCAATCTGGCTCCGGCCTTTTTGGGCGTGCCCTTGTTTCGGTTCGCGGTGTCGACCTTTTTAGGCATTATTCCTGGGACTTTGGTTTTTACCGCAGTCGGGGCGGGGCTGGGTGATGTCTTTGAACACGGAACGAATCCAAATTTGGCCGTTATTTTCGAACCGCAAATTTTACTGCCAATCTTGGGGCTGTGCGTCTTGGCTGCTTTGCCAATTTTATTGAACGTTTTTCGCAAGTAGTCCTGTCTAAGCGTTTAGAGATCTACACATTGGCCGAAGACAACCAAAATTGATCTTCATTCGTCCGCGATCAGTGCAAGTCTTTTGGCCCTATTGATAATGGTCCTTATTCTTAATTTTCGGCTTTCTACACTGATGAATTGATACGTCATGGGCATTGATAAACCGTTTGTCAGTTTTGATTGGCAAATGCCGCGACAAAGAGGTCGCTTAGAAATTCAATGCGCTGTGATACCGTTTCTGTAGACTATGTTGAGCGTATAAACAGGTCGATCCCGAGAGCGATTTGCGTTTCAGTGACCAATTCAAGGCCCATGGTTTTGAATAGTCCTGCCAAGTGTGCTGCCCTTAGATCAGCCGCAAGGTCGGACTTGATGCGCGACTACCGGTCGCCAAGGTAGAATATTTCGCGGAAACTGGATTGATTGCGGGTAATGATTATCGCTGCTTGTGGTTCTTGAAATGGTATAAGGCGGCAAGCTTCATATGCGTTAAATATGAATTGGCGCGCAGATTTTGCGATGGTCCGCGCTGCCACGAACAAGGGGATCAGGCCCCCGATAATGTTTTCTACGACGTCTTCAAAGATGTTCTGTTTCGTTTTGTAGTAATTGTAAAACGACCCTTGTTGGAGCCCATCTGCGCGAACGATGTCGCGTATGGTTGCTGCATCGAAACCAATCGTGGCAAATACCGTACGAGCGGCACCAAGTATGTGATCGCGATTTGCTTTTCGCGTTTTGGCATGGGGAATACGTTTAGGGGTCATTAGGATGTAATACACTGAAAATATTACAGCGCGGATTTCAACTCACTCCAAGGACATATGCTATAGGCATGAACCCATAACGGGTTGAAAAACGAGGCTGAAGGCAACGACAAAATGAACGTGCTAATATGATTGAATACTTGGAAGTACTCGCAGAAGACAGCGGCGCAAAGGAGCGTTTCTCATGACTTTATTGCACAAATCAGGTGAGGGACATGCTTGCCCTTTCCCCGGACGGATTTAGCCTGCGACCTCAGTCACAGGTATGCCAAGAGCGGTGTAGCGGTTGAGAACGGCAACGCGGATCTGAATTTCCGCGACCTGCCGGTCGAAGTCCCGCGCCATGAGGCTCTGCCCCAGCAACTTCACACAATGCAT
>JAQXDR010000225.1 GCA_029251265.1 Pseudoprimorskyibacter sp.
ACCCCAGCCTTGTAGAGCGTTTTGGTCATTATCTACGGGTTGGTCGTTCAGTCTCGTAGTTTGAATAATGTGGACTCTAATGCATCATCCGAATTAGACGATTAATTATTAATTATCAGTCTGTTATACTAGAATAATTATAGGGTTTATCCCTACATGATGGCTCGCGCATCGGCCGCAGTGCCATATTGCGGCAAGTCGGCAGCGGTTTTTCCATGAGCGAGCATAACAGTATCTCGCACAAAGGCGATGTGCGCGGTTTCTTCGATGATTTCAGCGAGATATTGCGCTTTGATTAGATTTGAGCCAACGCCGATGGTTCCGTGGTTTGCCAAAACCGCCGCGACCACTTTTGGATCCTCGAAGACGGGACTTATTTCTTTGTCCGTCTGCGGGCCACCCTGAGGCGAAAGTGGGATCAAGGGCATGCGGCCAATTTTTTCGATGGTCTGCACGGTTAGACAAGGAATCTCGATGCCCGCGCTGGCATATCCCGTTGCCCAAGGGCTGTGGCAGTGCACAACAGCTTTGATGTCATCGCGGATCCGATAGAGATCGAGGTGGAAATCAAGATCTTTGGATGGCTTAAATGGGCTCGGTTCGATTGTACCATCGAGATGGACCACTTGTAGGTTGTCTCGGGTACATTCGTTGAAGCCTATGCCGGATGGCTTGATGACAATTGCTTCTGCACGGTCTAGCCGCACTGAGAGGTTCCCACCCGCATTTGTTTGTAAACGCAGATCAAAACAACGCTTGGCTGTCGCGATTAGGGCGTCCTTCTTTTCAAGCAGGTCTTCCATGGCGGGTCCTTTCAGGCGGTCAGATCGGTTAGCGTGGTAAGAATACAGTTTGTAACCTCGGGCGCAGAGATATGCGCGTTCAGGCGGATCACGGGTGCGTTTTGGACCTCTGCTTCCAAGATCTCAGCGCAGACCTCTCGGAGGATGGGGTCTTCAATCGCGCCACCTGGACGGTCGTGGTGCGAAAACCCTCCCATGGGCAGGATGACAGTACTTGGCCCTTTGAGGGCATTCAGACTTTGTGCCAGCTCGTGGCTGACACGTGCCATTTCATCTTCGGTCACCTTAACATGGGTGAAAAGCGCGGAATGTTGATAGTGAGGGCGTTCAAGATACCGCTTAGGCAGTATTTCTTTTTGTCCGAGGCCAATAAAATTCAATGCGCCAGGTAGCACAACACGGGGCAGGTGCCCCGCAGCGCTGAAACGTGTTGGCATCGATACATGTGCGCCAGCGATATAGATACGGGTCAGTTCGTGAGGCGTTAGGTCAATAATTGCGTCAAAACAATCGCGCTCGGCAAAGCGCGCAAAGGCCGCGCCGCCGTATCCGTTCGAGTGAAAAACGGTAGCCTCGCGTTTTTTTAGTGCGAGCCGTTCAACAAGGCGCCGCACAGCGTCATCCGTTGCACCAAGGGCTGTGATACCGACCGAAGGAATAAAGGCATGTTTTTTACGCTTGCGTGTCTTTTGACAAAGCCCCGCGACCATCAGCGCTGTATTTTCGAACGTATCGCGCAATGTATCGTTTAGACCTGAAATATCGGCCAAGGTAGGCACGATCGTAATGGCGTTATCCGCAACGGCCGGACGCGGGTCAAATGGCAGCGTCGTCACGAGGACCTTAGGCACGGTGACCGGCAAGGCGCGCAAAACTTGAAGCGCAATCTCACCACCTGTACCACCGCCGAGTCCAAGGACAACCTCCACATCGCTGTGGGCCAGGATTGTCTCAATAGCCTGCGACGCTGCCACTGACATGGCCCGGCATTTATCGTCGCCGTCAAGGATTGCTCCACCAGTCTCTAAAGAGATATCCACCACCCGATATGAAACGCCCGCCGACAGAAGCTGGGCGCTCAGGAAATTGGCTTCGGCCAATTTTGTCGTCATGGTAGCAAGGAGCAAAACTTGTGCCATGGATCAGCCTTTCACCGCACCTGCAGTCATGCCGGTGATGATCTGACGGCTCGCGAGCAAGGTAAAGATGATCGGGGGGATCGCTAGCAACATGCCAGTGGCCATGATCACGCCCCATTCGACATTGAATTCTGACATGTTGTTCACAATCAAAATTGGGACAGTCTTAGTGTTACGGTCTGACAGAGCCGAGGCCAGTAGATATTCGTTCCAGGCAATGCGAAAGGTAAAGATGGCGGCAGCAGCAAGGCCGGGTTTGATCAGTGGCAATATTACCTTGAAGAAAACCTGGAAAGGACCAGCGCCATCAACACGTGCAGCCTCCTCCAATGATCGAGGAACCTGCACAATAAAGGATTGTAAGATCCAGATGACGAATGGAAGGTTCATTGCCACGTAAACAAGAATGATGCCCGAATGTGTCCCCGCTAGGCATACATCACCACGGCCACCAAAGGTGTCACGGATCAGGCCTCCGACCAAGCTATTCTTGTCGATACAGAATTCATTGTTCCAAAGTCCAAAGACAGGCACCAAAAGCACTGCTGGCGGCACCATGCGCACCATGAGTGTGGTGATGGATACGGTGTCGCGACCAAAAAAGCGAAAGCGCACCAAGGCGTAGGCTGCCATTGAGCCAATCACAAGTGTCAGAATTGTTGAGACCAACGCGATGATCAAAGAGTTCGTAAACGCTCCGCCAAATTTGAGCCCGCAAAAATCCAGATGGTCGGGCTCGTACCATAAGACGTCACACAGGGCCGTCTCGTAATTTTGGATTGTGGGCATAAAAAAGAAGCTCGAAGCGCCAGAGATTATGTCCACATCAAACTTGAACGAGTTGGCCAGCATCAAGATAACTGGCCCGACGGACATTAGCACGAGCATAGCGATGATGGCATAGACGGCCGGGTTTTGCTTTTCGTATGGCTGATCCATCTTATGCGTCCTCTTCGGCTATCATGCGTACACGGGCGGCTCGAATTTCTTGAAGTTTGTTAAAGGCGAACATGGACACGGTTAGCAGCATTAAGATCATCAGAAGATAGTTTGACATGGCTGCTGCCTCACCAAGTTCGCGAAATTCGGTGGCAGTACGAGAGATGCGCAATGCAAGTATTTCAGTGGAAAGCCCTGGGCCTCCTTCTGTCAGAACCAGAATAACCTCGAGCACTTTAAAGGCATCAATCAGTCGTAAAAGTGCAGTTACAATTAGGACCGGCATCATAAGTGGGATTTTGATGTGCCAGATCTGCTGCCACGCAGTGGCGCCATCGATTTTGGCAGCTTCAAGCGCAGACCGGGGCAATGATTGCAGCGCCGCCAAGGCAAGTATGAAAATAAACGGTGTCCACTGCCAAATATCGGCAATAATCACAGAGGTGAGTGCGTTCTGACCCAACCAGTCGACCTTGGGCAAGCCGATATCTTCTAGGAAGCGATTAAACGTACCCACCGTCGGATGGTACATATAGCGCCACATAAGTCCCACCACGACCGGTGCGATCATCATCGGAAGGATAAACATCGTGCGCAAGACTGACATGCCGCGGATGTTACGATCGAGAAGCAAAGCGAGGCCTACCCCGATCACCATTTCAGCTGATACGCACAGAAAGGCAAACCGTAACGTCACCGAAAGGCTTTCAAGAAAATTTGGATCATTCCAGAGGGTAACGTAATTTTTTAGGCCAATGAACTCAGCCTCACCGATTGTCTGGCTTGGATCCCAATCGCGAAAAGAGCCCCAGATCATATAGCCCAGAGGGTAAATCAGCGCCATGAACATAATCACCACCGCTGGCGCAATGAACATGTATGGAGACGCACGGTTGATCCAAGCGGAGGCTTGTCTTGGCGTCTTGGCGTGAGAAGTAACTTCTGTAGCCACAGTGCTAATCCCTAGTCTTGATTAAAAAATAGCCGCAGGGCGACCGTAGCCGCCCCACAACCCAGAAGGAATTACTGCCAGGTGTAGTAACCTGCATCTTCCATGATAGTTTTGGTGCGCTCTGCAACACCGTCAAGGGCTTCCTGAATGTCTAGGTCCTCTGTCAGAACTTTCGAAAGCGTGGTGCCAAGATCGGCATTGATCTTGCCCCAGACAGGGATGATCGGACGCCAGTCAGGGTCTGCATGCTGAAGCGCTTCGCCAAATGTAGCCATGTGGGGGAACTTCGCGTTGACCTCCGCATCAGCATGCGTAGAGAAGCGCGATGGGTTACCCCCCGCAAGAGCGACCAGCTTGTCGCCCTCTTTTGAGGTCAGCCATTGCATCAGCAAAAACGCTGCATCCTTGTTCTCCGCATTGGCTGGAATACCGATGCCGAAACCGCCGGTTTGAGAACCGCGGCGGACGCCCATCGGATGCATCGCCCAGCCTACTTTACCAACAACCTGAGATTTTTTTGGATTGTCGATTTGGCCAGCCACAACAGTTGTGTCAAGGAACATGGCCGTGTCACCGTTTAGGAACGAACCTAGTGCTTCACCAAACCCGAAGGTAGATGCGCCTTCCGGCCCGCAGTCCACGATTGTCTTTAAAGCTTCAGCCGCTGCAACGCCTTCGGCGCTGTTCATGACCGGGTTCCAGTTGTCGTCAAAGATTTTGCCACCCAGCGGTGCCAGATGCAGCAAGAATGCGTGCGATGCGTGGTGTCCAGATGCCGCGCGCGACGCCAGCCCACCCATGCCCGGTTCTAGCTCGGGGATTTTACACGCAATTTCGAGCATGTCCTCGTAGGTCTGTGGCACTTCGAGGCCATGCTTTTCAAAGATGTCCTTGCGGAAACCCAAAACCGATGTCTCAGATCCATAAGGAACGCCAAAGAGCGATCCCGTCTTGCCTTCGAGGTAGCCCTTATTTCCGCCTGCAAAGCCGATGTTGTAGACATACCCGTCGATCAGATCATCTGCGTCATAGCTCGGGTTTGCCAGTTTCGGGTTCATAACATATTTCGCGAGGTTCTCCAGCTGGTCGGCATAGACATAGTCAGCTTTGGAGAAAACCACATAGGCGATCAGGTCGTATTCGCCTTCATCCTGCGCCAACTCGAGCGTTTGACGTTCACGCATTTTCAAATAAGGCAGCTGATCAACTTCAACTTCAATGCCTGTCTGTTTTGTGAATTCGGGTAAGATCTGCATGACTGCGTCATAGTGTGGGTGAGCAGGGAAGTTCACAATCAGCGTTGTTCCCTCGTACTCTGCGTAGGGGTTAGCCAAAGCCGTAGTGGCCATTAGAACGGTGCCAAGTGCAGCCGCCTTCAGTGATTTAAGCATAGATATACCTCCCATATGCCTTCTTACTCACAGAGCCTTTTCAGACTCCCGATCAAAAAGGTGCACCCGCGCCGGGTTCACCTCGAATACCAAAGTCTCTCCTAACGTCATTGGAGTTTCTGAGTTCAATTCAACAGTGACGGTTTGGCCGCCGCATTCACACATCAGGACAGATTGGGCACCGACGTATTCGGAAACTTTAACATCAAGGGTCAGACTGTCCTCTGGCCTGGCCTCTGTGGAAAAGATCAGATCAGATGGGCGTATACCAAGGATTAGGTCGCGACGACCGTGGCTCTTGACCTTGTTTGCATTTTCACCGTGCAGTTTCACGGCAAAGCCTGATCCGACCACAAATGTCTCGCCACCACGATCTTCGATCTCGCAGTTCAAGAAGTTCATCGGTGGCATTCCAAGAAAGCCCGCTACAAATTTGTTGGCTGGCCGCTTGAACAACTCTTCGGGCGTGCCCTGTTGTTGTATATATCCGCCATGCATCACGACGATCCGGTCAGCCAAAGTCATCGCCTCGATCTGATCATGAGTGACGTAGATCATGTTCTTTTCGACACGCTGGCTCATCAACGCCAATTCAGCGCGCATCTGACCGCGCAGCTTGGCGTCGAGGTTTGAAAGTGGCTCGTCGAAAAGGAAGATCCGGCTGTCTTTCGCCAATGCACGAGCCATGGCAACACGCTGACGTTGACCGCCGGATAAAGCACCGGGCTTGCGATCTAGAAATTCCGTCAGGCCAACCATCTCAGCAACATGACGCACCTTAGCAGCAACTTCTGCTTTTGGGCGCTTCATCAGCCGCAGTGCGAATGATATGTTTTGTGCGACATTCATATGTGGATAAAGCGCGTAGTCCTGGAAAACCATCGCAAGATCACGATCCTTTGGCTCCAGATGACTGACAGGTTTGCCGTCTATGTATATCTCACCGTCAGAAACGCTCTCGAGACCTGCGATCATGCGCAGGGTCGTTGACTTGCCGCAGCCAGACGGGCCGACGAGAACGGTGAATTCATTATCCTCCATTCGCAGGTCTATGCCATGCAAAACCTCAACGGTTCCGTAGCGCTTAACAAGCCCATCTAGATGTATCTCTGGCATCGAATCTTTCTCCAGTTCGCAGCTTTGTTTATTTTGTATACAAAAATAAATGTAAATATACAAAATTGCCCATTGTTAAGATTTTTGCTATCCTTCGGTTGGTAAGTTAGGGAATCTACATGAACGCTCCAATAAAACTGTCCACGGTTCAGCGCATAGAGCGCGAGTTAATGGAAGACATCGGTGCGGGCGCGCTGGCGCCTGGAACACGGCTTGACGAAGTGGGTCTTGCCGAACGCTTTGGCGTCTCACGGACGCCTATTCGCGAAGTCCTCAGTCGGCTAACCGCACATGGTATTGCGGTACCTGGCGAAAGGCGGGGCGTTTTTATTGCCGAATATACACGGGAACAGCTCGCGCAAATCTTTGAAGCGATGCATGAAATCGAGTCGGCCTGCGCGCGGATCGCCTCGCAACGCCTTACTTTGTTGAGCCGAACCGAAATTGATTCGGCGCAAGCCAATTGTGTTACTGCTGCTGAGGCGGGCGACCGAATTGCATATTTGCGTGCTAATGAGGAATTTCACTTGGCGATTTATAAAGCCACAGGGAACCCCTATATGGCCGAGCTCGCCACAGAGTTCAGGCGTCGCACCGGCCCGTTTCGCGCCAAGAAGATTGCAACCAAAGAAGACATGATTAGCTCTGCACACAGTCACTATGAGTTGATTAATCATATCTTCAGCGAGGATTCGGTTGCCGCATCCAAAGGCATGCGAACTCATATGGCTCAAAGCTTTATGGACACTCTAAAGGTCAATTAATCCGATCAAAGTCAAATTGAGACTTGTTTTTGTACGCATTGTAATATTTTTGTATGCAAAGTAGGAATCGGAACGGGAGTGCCTTTAATGGGTGTCGCAGAAACCAAAATATATCCAATCAACACAGGCTGGCTTGAAGCCGACCTTGGCACTTATATTTTTTGGAAGGGTCCGGCAGGCAAGAAATACTGGAACCCAGTGTATTGCCACTATGTCGACACCGGTGAGCACAAGATACTGATCGACACTGGGCTTCCGGATGAGGACCGTGCCACCAAATGGCATCACAAATGTGAAAAGCGCGGCTGTTTGCAGGTCCATGAACATCTTGAACAAAAACTCGGCGTGCACCCCGACGAGATAGATGCGATTGTCTTCACGCACCTTCATTGGGACCATGTGCAGAATATGAAGGAATTCAAAAACGCCCGCTACATTGCGCCAAAGGGTGAAATTGAAATGGCCTACAATCCGTTGCCGCTCTATTATCGCACCTACGAGGCTAATATCGGGGTTGAACAGGCCTATGCTGGCTGCGTCTTTGAAGCGATCGAAGACGAGACGGAGGTTTTCCCTGGGATTACCATGTTTCACACGCCGGGCCATTCGGTTGGCCACATGGCAGTATCCGTTGAAACCAGTGCTGGATCCATCTGCGTTGTTGGAGATGCGATCTTTGTGGAGCGCAACTTAGATCCGAACCCGGCCGAGAAATGGCGCCATTGGGTGCCTGCGCGTTTTGTCAATTCTTATCAGGGCTGGAAATCGGTAGAGGAAATCGACAAGCGTGCGGACTACGTGCTGCCTTGTCACGATGAGGCCGCAAACGCGCGGTCTGACGTGTTCCCCTATAGTGGCATGCCAATCCGCAATCGCCGTCAGCATATTCCCGGCTACAAGTTCTATTTTGGCGACATGCCCAAGGGGATGGCAGATAAGGCCGCGCCTGCAATGACCCGGGAAGAAGCAGACGCCTTTATCGGGAGTCTGAAGGATCCCAAGGATATGGCCGAATACTAAGCACGTGACAAAAGCAATCGATACCATTCAGACGATCGCATCGGACTACGATGTAATCGTCTTTGACCAATGGGGTGTCCTGCATAACGGCAGTATGCCTTATCCCGGCGCCCTGGGGGCAATTGCTGGCCTTGACGGCAAAACGGCTGTTTTGTCGAATTCCGGCAAACGCTCTGCGCCGAATTTGGATCGTATTGCCAAAATGGGTTTTGACACCAAGGTCTTTGATTTCGTGATGACGAGTGGCGAGGCACTTTGGCGTGACGTGCAAAACGGTGCGATTGATGCACGCAGCGTCCGTGCAATCGAGCGCGCGGACGGAGATGCTGCCAATTGGGCCGAAGGTCTGGACATAACACTTACCAATGATGAAAACCAAGCCGAGGCGATCTTGCTCATGGGTCTCCCCGATAGGTCCGAGCTCAGCCATTGGATCGAGAGTTTAGAGGCGTGGAAAGCACGCGGGCTGACTGTCTATTGCTCAAACCCAGACCGGCAAAGTCCGCGCGCAGGCAGGCTTGTGATCTCGCCCGGTGCGCTGGCCTTTGCCTACACAGAGATGGGTGGGAATGTTGTTTTCTATGGCAAGCCATACCTGCCTGTTTTTAAGGCGGTAGAGCAGGTATTCGGATCGGGCCGCTATCTGATGGTGGGCGACTCGATGGAACACGACATTGCAGGTGCCCAAAGCGCGGGTTGGGACAGCCTGCTGATCGAAGGCGGTCTTTATGCCGAGCGGTTTGCCCAGGGCAAAAGCGAAGACGTTCTCATCGAAATCGCACGTGAAAAAGACTGCAACTTGCCCACATACAGGAGCAGAGGACTAAGATAAATGAACCTTCCCAATCTTTTAACACCTGAATTTCGCAGCTTATCCGCCATGTTGGGACAAGATCCTCTGCAGGTGCAGGGCCCTGGTGGCAACACGTCGATCAAGGACGGTTCGGTGATGTTCATCAAAGCCTCTGGTACAGAGTTGGCAGAAGCGGAAAAGAAGAATATTTTCGTTGCCGTCGATCGCGACGCTGCCCTTGCTGAAGCACGTGAACAAGCAGGCGATGGCTCATGCAAAAACACGGTGCTTGATAAGTCCCATGGGTTACGGCCGTCCATCGAGACGACGTTTCATGCAGCCTTTGAACACCGCGTTGTAGCCCATAGCCATTCGGTGTGCACAATCACCCATGCCATTAGCCCAGAGGGGCGCACAGCGCTGGTGGAAAAGCTCGCCGGTCTTCCCTTTGTGCTGGTCCCGTATGCAATGCCCGGACTGTCCCTGACGCGTGAGATTCTTGCTCGTATCACCTCAGAGACGCAGGTAGTGATCTTGGAAAACCATGGTCTTGTCTGTGCCGGAAACAGCGTTGTCGAAGTCGCAGAGCTGATCGCGGATGTTGAGTGCCGACTGGCATTAAGCCCGAACAGCACTGCATTTTACCGCCCTGACAACCCTGCGCCCGAAGGCTTCATCTGGTCTGAGTATAGCTGGTTGGGCCAGAATTCGCGAGCCTTTCAACTTGCGCGTTCAGGCACATATTATCCCGATCATGCCGTCTTTCTTGGCCCCGCCATACCGACCCTAGACCATGACGGTGATCCGCCCGTGATTTTGCAACAAAACACAGGTGTATTGATCAGGACAAATGCGACGGCTTCGCAAAAAGCCATGCTGCGCTGCTTATCGGACGTGCTTAGTCGTCTGCCAGAGAATTGGTCTGCTGATCCCATTGGTCAGGCCGCCGAGGCCGAGCTGCTAAACTGGGATGCAGAGAAATACCGCCAAGCATTGGCCGCGCGGGCATGAAACTCTGTCTTGGCATCGACGTTGGGACCTCGGGGGTGCGGATGGCCGTCATGAATGGCAACGAGCTCGTTTCCATGACCCGCGCAGAACACCTGCCCAAAAAGCGTAATGAGATAGACGCGAATGATTGGTGGAGTGCGGTTGAAAATTGCCTGCGTAAACAGATTGCTGATTTGAAAGAAAAGCGTGTTGATCCATTGGCTATCAGGGGAATCGCCGTTGATGGTACCTCTGGGTCTATGGTCTTGACCAATGCCGCGTTAACACCCGTGAGCCCCGGATTGATGTATAACTCCAGTGGCTTCGACACAGAAGCTGCAATTATTGCACAACAGGCACCGAAAGTGCATATCACCCAAGGTACAAACTCTGCCCTTGCCCGCGCGATGCGGCTCGTACGATTGAGTGTCGAGCCACCTGCGCATCTTCTCCACCAAGCGGATTTTATCGCAGCCAAATTGATGGCAAAGGGAGGGCATTCGGACTTTAACAATGCCCTTAAAACCGGTTTTGATCCAGAGCCTGAGATGTGGCCAGACTGGATCGGTGCAGTGATTGACCCGGCAATCCTACCCAAAGTCCACAACCCCGGGGCGCCAATTGCCAAAATTAGCAAAAAAATCGCCTTAGAATTTGAACTATCGCCCGATACCATAATTCACGCAGGTACGACCGATAGCATCGCTGCATTCCTTGCCTGCGCTCCGCTTGAAGAGGGCGTCGCTGTCACATCGCTTGGCTCGACCCTTGCAATCAAACTTCTCAACACCAAACGCATCGACGATCCAGCTGTTGGACTGTATTCTCACAAGCTCAATAATCTGTGGCTCGTGGGCGGGGCGTCCAATACAGGCGGTGCGGTTCTTAAAGCGTTCTTTTCGGATGAAGATCTGCGTGCGCTGTCACAGCAAATCGATATCAATAATCCAACACATCTCGGGTTCTATCCCCTTCTCGCAAAAGGCGAGCGCTTCCCGATCAATGATCCGGATCTTGCTCCTAAGTTGGCTCCCCGCCCCAAAAGTGACGCGCGCTTTTTGCAAGCAATCCTAGAAGGTATCACTGACATCGAGGCACGATGCTATGATGCAATTGCGGCACGTGGAGGACGTAGACCCAAAAAGATTATCACTGCAGGTGGTGGTGCACAAAACGAAACATGGACAGCGTTACGCGCGCGTATAATCGGTATACCCCTAGGCCAAACCAAACAACCTGAGGCAGCTATAGGCGCCGCAAGCCTGGTTTTAGATCGTTAGACCCATGTGCACGCCCTAATAGGGACGACCGCTCCTGATATCTGATTTCAGCCTTTGTGGGCTGGTTTAAGGTTTTTTGTAAGGGAGGGTTTCTGGTTCATCGCGGCCATCAAGGAGCGAAGATGAACCAGAAATCCGGAACATCTAAGGACGCGGCCGAACCGCCCTGAACCGCCCCGGTTTTACCGGAGACTGTTTAGGTCTTCTTACGCGACTGTATCGACATGCGTTTGT
>JAQXDR010000241.1 GCA_029251265.1 Pseudoprimorskyibacter sp.
TTGATCTTGGCAGATTGGCCGTCAAATGCACCCGGAGGCCCGTAACACCAACCGTCCAGATCCGTCGCGCACCTGTGGTAAGGACCCGTTTCCACATTTTTTCTTTTCCATAACCCCGCGTCCATGCTTTGGAGCGCTCACAAACAAGGGGGCGGTTCAGGTTGCACGACGAAGGAAGCGGAGTATCCCAAGAAGAATAAGCCCAAGCGGAATCCACACCAAAACACCCAGCAAGTAAATTCCCAGCGACCAAAGCGGGTAAATATATGCGCCGACATCAGTTCCTAGTATGAGGCATTCTTCTGGGCCTCTTGCCCATATTTTTTATCCGTTAAGCCATGCGAGTTGAGCGACGATGAAACCGATGAGCCAAAGGCCGACCGGCCAAAGAACAACGAGCAAGGCGAGATATGAAGAAACCCGCTCTCGCTTATCTTTCACATCAACAGCCCCCACAATCTGGTCTTGTCGTGTATCGATCTGGTCAGACATAACCAAATCACAGTATGCTATAAACTAACCGGCACAATTCCGAGACACTACTTTGCCTTTTGGCAATTGATTTCGCCGAAACCTTGGTCTTTTGAGCGCCTAAGCGTCAAGAAGGGCGACCATTTCTGGCCGAATTTTCCAATCGGCTTTTAGATCGCGTAGTAGCGGAAAGGTTTTGGCCAACATCGGCAGATTTTTGGGCTTCACGGGCTCGGTTCCCCGACGACCTTTGCTGTCATTGTTGGCATGAACCGAGCGGATGTACTGTGGTTCCAGCGTATGGATCACCCGCACAGGGCGGCGCTCAAGCACTTTGTAGTGAGCCACACGGAACGGGCTGCGGTGGCTTTCGGTTGGCGCCACAACCGTCAACCCCAGATTAGTGGCAGGCACATTACGCGGAATAAATTCCAGTGCTCCGTCTTCAAAAAGCGCCGTGATACCACGAGGCCAGGACAGGAATACGTAATTAGGCTGGTTCGACTTGCGCAGCGCGATTGCGGCGGTTGCCTCCCCCCGCAGGTCTGCGGTGAAATCGATCCCCACCGCATCATCATCATCCAGCACAATCTGCGCCGTATGGGCATAGCGGTCAAAGGTCTGCCAGCGGTATTTCTGAAACACCTTGGATGTCGAATCCGGCTCGCGGAAGATCACATGCGCCCGTGGGCCTAAGATGTCGTTGCAGACCTCCTTCAGCCGATCCTTGTAGGGATTGGGCAGCAAGGTGGACGACAGGACAATCAGGTTGAAATCCTGATTTGTCTGATCCCGCAACGATGGCAGCGCCACCTTGCGCAGATAATATTCGCGCTGCTCCAACCGCTCTGGTGAAAAAAGCTTCTCGGGATCTCGGCTCTCTTCACCGCGCCAGCCAGATTGCCCATAAAAAGAATACCGCATCAAATAAAGCACATGCATCGAGCAAGCCTCACCCTGTTTCGATCTTCTTAGAACTCCTGTCCAAACCGCTGTTTGTTTGCTGGTGGACGCCTAACGGCTTTGCCACACAGCCACACTTTTTGCTGGTGTTATCGTCGATTGAATCCAAAATACTCATGTCTTTTCCCATTTTTATAGCAAGCAATCATGAGTTAAGGGATTGGGTGATAATTATAGATTTAAGGTTAAAAACACCGCAGAATTGTTTTTGAAACGCCAACGATGTGGAAAATCCCGACGACCATAAAAGAAACAATTGCAGAGGACCTTCCAAGACCCACTGACGATGGTGCATCATGGCCCTGTGGCGGCTTGATGCCATTCCTTTGGTACCATTTAGTGCAACAGAGGGAACAGACGATGGGACTGAAAAGAACGGACGCATTACGCACTCATGCGACGCGTGTCGTGCTGACCAGTGGGCTGGCGCGCAAACAGGTGGCGGATGATCTGGGTGCGGGCATGTCGTCGCTGAATAAATGGATCACGGCACGTCGAGACACCGATATGGTGTCTGCCCTTGGGTGACCGAAGAGCTGAAGGAGATCGGTTGGAATGTTCGTCACCGTCGTGTGGGACATTTAATGCGCCAGAACGGCATTTACGCCGTCAGAACCCGCAAACCTAATATTACAACAAACAGCGTCCACAGTTTGAATTCGATGGCGAAAGCGCTTAATCGTGCAGTGCGAAACCTGAATCACTGCCGCAGGCTTTGAAGCCACGCGTCGATCATGAAGCGTTTGCTTGAGCCTTCCATCGGTCGCGGTAACGCGCAATTTCTCAGATCAGTTGGTGAAAACCCAAATCTCTGTTTTACCGAGTTACTGAAATGACTGTCAGACCTGAACCCAACACTTTCGCCGATTGCCATGATTTTCGGAGACGCCGGACCAGACCTAGTGAGCAGGCTGTATGCACGCTGCAACCGCCGTTCTTGAATATATCGCATCACCCCCCCGTCCTCCGAAAACAAGCGGTAAAGTTGCGCTCTTGAAATACCGAAGGCACTGCAAATGCTCTCAGTCCCGAGCATAGCCCCGAGGTTATCTTCAATATAGCTTCGGATTGCTTGGCCGACTGAAGCTGAGGCCAGAACGTGGTTGTGGCTTGTAAGGGGCCTTTGGTCCGCAAAAACCCCAGCAATCAACGACAATGTACTATCGATAACGAGCTTGGATTGCGCAAGAGTCATGTCTGATTGGTACGACCATAATTGATCCATCTGCGTGAGGATTAATTTGGAGATCGGATGAGCCGCCGGCAAACAGCTTTCATGGAACCGTTCCAGCATGCGGGTCAGGTTGCGGTCTCTATCTCTGGGAACAACAAATGAAAGGTGTTCAAACGCGTGACTTTCGCGCGCGTGTGCCCGGCCCATATCAATGACCAACACGTCACCTTTTTGTACGACATGGCCGCCATCAATCGGGCCCCCGCCGTCTAGAAAAACCTGAACGATAAAGTGGTCGAGGCCATCCCGCGCGATGCGCGTGTCTGATCTAGTAAACAGTTGTTCGTCAGATTTCACTTTTCCAAAAATGACATCGTCAAGATGGAGCAGCGACATGGACCCATTGAAGGCACAATTTCTTCTCTTGGTGATTGGGGTTTCGATGTCAAAAAACGCTTCGATCTTATCAACCCAGTAGTCGTACTGATGAGTTTTGCGAACCTCCCCGGTCTCGAAGGAAATGCGCTGCTCTGCCGCAGTGGACAATCCGTTCAAACGGCTTGCGTTGGTCGAGGATGGACTGTTTTTATCGGTTTTAGCCATAGGGATCGCCGTTGCACACAGCCCGTATGTGAATTTCTCAGCGAGAAGGTGTTGTTGTGAGCGTAGACAGCTCACACGCGAATGACAATACAACTGTCACTATCCTGCAACATAGGTTCGAGCAACTTTTCCCAGAATCCCGCTTTTCTTGCGTGAGTGTCTCAATCTTCAGTGAACGCGCCAAGCCAGGTTGACAGGTGTTTATGTCGATTTGTTATTGCACGTGTACGCGGCCAATAGCGGCATCGCCATAGCTGCAAGGCATAAGGTTACCAAAGGAGAGGCAATTATGAGCTTTGGGGCGGACACAACTGTCAGCCGGTTTGTCGCCACATGCGCTTTTGCGATCCTTAGCTTTGCAATAAGTCCGATCGTACACCCAAGTATCAGTCACAAAATAACAGTCCATTTCCAGAAATTTTCTGGAGAACTAGATTGCTTATGTCCAAAAATTTTAACGCGAGAGCCCAACACTTGAACGAAGCCGTATCGTTTTCTGGTCATAGGAAGTTTACCGAAATGTCATCTGGAAAAATGACAAATGCGCAGTTCGGGAATTTGCTCTTGAT
>JAQXDR010000245.1 GCA_029251265.1 Pseudoprimorskyibacter sp.
GCTTCCTGTTCCTTCAGCATTGCTATGATCTGTTCGTCGCTAAATCGCTTCTTCATTTGTCTGTCCTTTGGTTGGGCAGACTCTGCAACAAAATGGAGGAGTATTAGGGGCGCAGGTCAAAACGTAAGACCAGTCACGTCCTATGGAAACGATAAGACAGACGTTCCCCGCTCTTTTTTGGCGTACTTTCGGCTACTCCTAGAAAGAAGGTTGGTGGTTTTGTACCTATAAAGTAGTATGATCCACACCATCAGTGGTATTCAACAGCACTGTGCGAGAGTGCGAAGCAAATTCGCGTCTCATAATGACGCTCATTGTAAAAACTGTCGCAATTATCAGTGCCGGTGCGCCGACCAACCATGCTGCTGCGGCAATACCAAAGTAGACAGAGCGAAGACCCCTATTGTAGCTTCGGGCTGCTGCCACAGATATTTCACCAGCGGTTTTCGCGCGAGCAAGAGAGCGTGGGTCGTCATGACTGACTGGAACAGATGCTAAAATGACAGCGAAATATCCAAATAATCTGTGTGCCCATACAAATTTCAAAAAGGCATTGGTGGCAAAGCCCAGCATCAGAATCAGCTTTGCTTCCCACACGACAACAGGGTCACCGTCCAAGGTCAGATCTTTTGCCAGCCCCTGCAACACATCAGTGTTCCCAATGAGTGCAAACCCGCCTCCGATCGAAATCATGCTGGCGGACGCAAAAAAGGCAGTACCTTGGCGCAAAATCCCAGCCATTTGTGCATCAAGTATACGAGGGTCTCGGAAAATCATCTGGCGCATCCACTCGCGTCTATAAGCCGCCATGAGAACAGAAGTAGACGGTCTCCACTTGGGTGGATGCTCTATTAGCCTTGTTATACTGACCCATACGGCCATCAGTATTGTTACGGCAACCAAATCAAGCACTGTAAAAATCGTCAGAAACTGTGTCATGATTTTCAGCTAACCTGCGTGGCTTGAGGAATCCATAGGCTTGATGTGTCTGTTGCCCAATTCTTGTAACAGCTTCAACATATCGCCACGTCTATTCCCAGATTTGCCGCAAATCAGTCGTTCAAACGGCTGAATTGCCGACTACCACGGCAACATGCGAAGTTTGTTTGTCATTGTCTTTTTATATTTGGGTCTTGGCGTTGCTCAGGCTGCCCCCCTTGATGCGGTTGGGCGGATCACTGTTGATGGCAGCCCAAGCTGTACGGGATCGTTGATCGCTCCGGATTTGGTATTAACGGCGGCACATTGTGTGTTGGATCTAAGAACTGGACAAATGTTGAAGGTCGAGCGTTTGAGTTTTGGCGTAGGCTGGCAGGGAGAAGATCATCGCGCATATCGCACAGTTATACGTGCAATAGTGCATCCACATTATCAATCCGCTAACAACGGCAGCGCTGATAAGTTACGCAGGGACCTTGCTCTGCTAAAGCTATCTACGCCGATCCCTAGAGGTACTGTTAAAACACTTGGGTTTGCAAAACGCGCTCGTGTTGGAGAGAAACTTAGAATTCCTACCTTTCTTTCAGGAAGAGCAGTTGCTCCTCAATCATGTCATGCCATAACGCGCGACATTGGAGTATTGGTAACTTCATGCCTAGTGGATTACGGCCATTCTGGTGCTCCCATTTTGCGTATGACCGATGACGGCGCTCAAATAGTATCGGTAGTTGCAGCAAAAGGCCGAAGCGATGGACGCGACATCTCGCTTGGTGCGGCCTTGCAGGATGAGTTGGCGATGTTGTTCGACCAATACAAACAAACCCCTTGAAATTTAAAATTGTGCTTACCATCTGAGTATCACGAGCCGCCGACTATGGGGCTCGTATTGCCCGTCCCAAAAGGGAGGGTGATTACATAAACGGAATCGCTCATTAGAGGATAACCTATGCAACGTTTTGATTTGGCCCCACTTTATCGGGCCTCTATCGGCTTTGATCAACTCGCCGATCTGATGGACCGTGTTTTGTCGAAAGACGTGGATCAGCCATCCTATCCGCCCTATAACATTGAAAAAACTGCTGATGACGCCTACCGTATATCGGTCGCGGCGGCAGGTTTTGCGGCCGACGAACTGGCCGTTGAAGTTAAAGAAAGTTCGTTAATCGTAAGCGCGCGAAAAACTCCTGATGGGTCCCATCGCAGTTATCTGCACCGCGGAATCGCCAACAGAGCGTTCGATAGGCGGTTTCATCTCGCGGATCATGTCAGAGTAAGCGGCGCAAGCCACTCGGACGGTATGCTACACATTGATCTTGTACGAGAAGTACCTGAGGCGCTAAAGCCGCGCCGCATAGAAATCTTATCGGCACCATTTTCCAAATCAAATGTTGTCGAAGCGCAAGTCGCAAATTAACCTGTAAGGCGATGCGCTTCCCAGCTTAGCCTTACTTATGTGATCGCGGGACAGGTTTGTCTGTTAAATATGAGAGACATTTGACCGGCTTACGAGTCGATAGTTTTAGGGCTTCGGTTTCCTCCAACCGAAGCCCTTTTTGTATTTTCATTCCAAAATACTGACGTTTTTGTGATTACAACAAGAGCAAATCGTGAGCAAATTTTCTTTGGAGACCCTGCCTGTTGCACCTACATCTATGTAAGCTAACGCGCGGAGGAAAGAATGGCATATCGCTGGACAAACGATTTAACGACCAAAGACATCACACCGGAACATCTATATTTAAACCGCCGTCAAATTATGACCGGTTTGGCTGCGGGCGCTGTCGCTGGCGGATTGGCTTCGCCAGCGATCGCTCAAGACGAATTAACGCCCAACGATTACGACGATATAACAAACTATTGTAATTTTTACGAATTTGGAACCGGTAAAGGGGATCCCGCTAAGCATGCACATCAATTGACGACATCGCCTTGGTCGATTGAGATTGATGGATTGGTGGATCGTCCTGGTACGTACAGTCTAGAACAAATCCTGTCTGAAATGACGATAGAAAAACGCATTTACCGGTTCCGGTGCGTAGAAGCATGGTCAATGGTGGTTCCGTGGAATGGTTTTGAGCTGGCAGACCTGCTCGATATGGTTGGTGTGCAGACTGGTGCCAAATACGTTGGGTTTGAAACGGCTTTGCGTCCAGATGAAATGCCGGGTCTGCGTTATCCAGTGCTGGAATGGCCGTACGTCGAAGGGTTGCGGATAGACGAAGCGCGCCATCCGCTGACAATGATGGCAACTGGCATTTATGACAAACCGCTTCTTGGACAAAACGGTGCCCCGCTAAGGCTGGTGGTTCCGTGGAAATATGGCTTTAAATCAATCAAGTCTATTGTCAGAATCACGTTGACAGATCGAGAACCGAAAGCGTCTTGGAATCAGGCCAACGCACGTGAGTACGGGTTTTATTCGAATGTTAACCCTCAGGTTGACCACCCGCGTTGGAGCCAATCTACAGAACGCCGAATCGGTGGGGGCCTATTTCAACGTCGCCAGCCGACACTGATGTTTAATGGCTACGACGAAGTTGCAGGATTATACGAAGGCATGGATTTGAGTGAGTCGTTTTAAAATGACGATTGCTCACAAGATCAACGGACTTCAGCGGTATGTACCTGTTTGGTCGGTGTACGTCATGAGCGTGATTCCAGGTGCACTGTTTTTGTGGGCAGGGATAACGGGATCATCAGGCCCTGAACCGATCAATGTTTTGGAACGCAGCCTCGGTGAATTTGCGCTTCAAATGTTAATCTTGGGACTGGCGGTGACACCATTGCGGATTTGGGCAGGCATTAGTTTGCATAAGTATCGCCGTGCAATTGGCTTAGTCGCATTCGGTTACGTTTTTCTGCACCTTTTAGTTTGGCTCGTACTGGATGTTGGTATTCTATCACAAATATGGGCAGATATTGTAAAACGCCCATACATCACTGTGGGTATGGTTGCGTTTTTGCTGATGGTGCCATTGGCAATTACATCTAACAATTGGTCCATACGCCGGTTACGGCGGACGTGGAAGCTTGTTCATAAGATGACTTATGGTGTGGCATTACTGGGTGGCCTACACTTTGTGATGCTGTCCAAGGGGTTTCAACTGGAACCCCTAATGTATCTTGGCACCGTGTTTGGTTTGCTTATTTTGCGGTTGCCGCCACTGCAATATCGGCAAGTTCAGCGGAATTAACAGACCACTAAAGAGGAATGGGAATCGGGCCTAGATAGTTTGCTAACAGAACCGTGCAAACCTACAATTTCAATAAATCGTCAAGCCTAAAACGCTGATAAATTGTAGGAAAAAAAGAATATGACGAATTTTGCATGATTTCTGAGATTAGGGCTTGCGCCTTTTGTTGGGTATATTTAGAAGCGCCTTCACCGGCAAGACGGAAGTTGAGCTGGGGAGTTTTCAAGGATGGTTACGGTGGGCGCG
>JAQXDR010000025.1 GCA_029251265.1 Pseudoprimorskyibacter sp.
CACCATCCGGACCGCCCGCGCCCGGACCTCTGGCGAGTAGCGATTTGCCATTTTGCTTTTTGTCATAACCATCATCCTCACTTAAGTTGATGGTCTCCGACAGACCCGGGGCGATTCAGTCAAGCTAAAGTCTCCGGAGGGATACGATGCAATCGAAGCTGATGTTCTGCGAACAGAAGACATCCATCATTGGGAATATATAGAAAGTGTCCCGACAGTCCGTACATATTTACAGTGCGGACCGATATGTTTTCTGCAGCTTTCGCAAATCGACAAAGCCGTTGCCACGTTGACGATTTAGCAAACAGTTGATTTCCCAGTGTGCCAAACGCGCTGGTCGCTTCGACGGCGTGAAAAATATGGTGTTCACGCCGCCGTGGATCTATCACGCTCCGTTGTTTCAGAAGCCTCTTCGCTACCTTCGCCTTGCACTTCCAATTCATCGGATGGATCTGAGAATGACACGTCTATGGCGTCTTCCATATCATTCGAAACGGGCTCTTCTTCGGGCTCTGGATTTGTTCCAACCAACAAAGGCAACATTTCCGCACCTCTGGGTAGACTTGATGCCGTTTGGGTCGGTATTTTCCAACTCAATGTATCCAAACCATGGCAATTCTGGCACGTGGGTGTCCACTCTGACGCAAGGCTGGAGCAATTGTCACAGACCCATTGCGGCCCGCGTGGTGCAGTCAGGGCCTTTGCCAACCATCCGCGAACGACGCTGTCCTTTGCGCCTGCGCCGCGCTCAATAGCTGCCATCAAAGTCAGAACACGCGCGTCAGGTTGGCTTTCGACCAGATCCCCTAAGGCACGCCGCGCGGTGGGAAAATCTTCAGCTGCCAAATTCAGTTCGGCCAGCAGCATGCGTGTTTCCGGGTGCTCTTTGCGTATGTTTGTCAGTGTCTGAAATCGACGAACCCGCGCTGCCGGAGTCTCATCGGGCTCCATGTCTGCAAAAGCAGCCGCCAAATCTGGATGCGGCTCCATCTCCCAAGCCTTTCGCAGCAGTCTTAGGGCTGGTCGCGGCCGGTTCTCCGCGATATGCGCACGCGCCGCCATGGCAGTGGCAGGTATCAAGTCAGGCGATTTTTTTGCAGCCGCAATTGCTGCTTCCCGGGATTCGATGCTCTTGCCGGTGTCTAGGATGTCCTTTGCCTCGGACAGAGCCAGAACTGCGTCCCTGCGTCTGTGTACGTCGCGCGGCAAAGACCCGCTGCGCAGCTTTGCAGACAAGGTCTGACGGGCGCCTTGCCAATTGTGTTTTTCGGTTTGAAGTCGTAGAAGTATGTCTTGAACTTCTTCATGCTTAGGTCTCAGCGCAAAAGCTTTTTCTGCCAATTTTAGCGCTACATCTGTATCACCTTTTGCAAGCTTTTGCTTCATAAGACCACGGACGCCAACAAACCTAGTGTCATCATTCAAAACGAGCTGGCGATATACATTTTCAGCGCGAGCATCGTCGCCAAGCAGTTCAGCGGCCTGTGCCACAAGCAGATCTGTTAATTCGGGATTTTTCAAAAAACGCTTTGCTTTTTCAGCCTTGGCAATGGCCAGACGGCCTTCACCGGATGCCAAGGCCATAAGGGCCTCGCTCAAGGCGCGGGCACCTTTGCGATCACGATTGCGGTCGAAATAACGTGACCAAGCGGTCTCATCCCCATTGATCCAGCGCAGTAAGGCAACTACGACACCTGCAATTTTGAAAACGATATACAGGACAATCGTCAATCCGATTGCGGCAAGCACAGCTTGCATCGGGCCAAGAACGAACTCCTGATCCAGAATGCCAAATCGCACATAGGCGTCGGATTCCATAACAAAGCCGGCCCCATAAGTGGCGGCAATCACGACGCATAGAAGAAAGACGATTGTTAGTAGCGACCAAAGCATGATTGGGGGGTCTCCGGGCTCATTTAAAATTATGGCCAATAGCCATGGTAGCGGCAAAGGCGTCATGACGGGCGGCAATCAGATCACGCATTTCTGCCAAGGCAGCGCTTGCAGCAGGCGACAGGCTGTTCAATTCTGCCAGTACAGTGGCCAAATCTCCACGGCGCAAAGCGTCCTCGGCACGCGACAGGATGGCGTCGGTGGTCATACCTTCTTGCGGGGTCAGGGATCGCACTGCGAACTGTCTGCGTAGTATTGCACCAAGGCTACGGTCTTGAGCGTCGGCATTTTCCGCCGCACGTGCGGCGGCAAGTGCGGCACGCGCCGCGTCCGGGAAGAGCTCTATCAAAGAAGCTTGAGTGGACACGCCTGTTGAAGCGGATGCAGTAAGTGCTGCTGGCAGTACCAACTCTGCATCCGCAAGGCGCTGTAGCTGGGCTTCGTATGGCCGTCCATTTTGCAATGCAGCCAGAATTTCCGCCACGGCCGCCTGCGCTGCTGCTTCAGACGCGAGGGTACTGGCAGATTGCTCTGCGGTAACGGCCTCTTGCGCGATAGATGCGATTTCAGCTCTTTGGGCTGTGACGTCTTCGCGTAGACGATCAATCTCACGCTCGTAGGCGGCAATCGCCTCAGGAGAGACTGCTTCTACGACAGGACGTTTTTCCAATGCCGCCAGCCGCGTTTGCAGTTCCGCCAATTGATCTGACAGAGCGGTCATCCGTAGATTGCTGGTTTCGGTTACGGCCATCAAGGCAGCGGTCTGATCAGATATATCCAGCGCAACGTCTGTGTTCTCTGCAATCTTTGCAGATAAACTGTCGAACGCGCCGGTGTTCTTGGATTCCAGCTGCGTGATTTGTGAAAAAAGGCTGCCGAGCCGATCAGTGCTTGCTGCAGCTGTTCCTCTCAGTGCTTCACGCTCGTTTGCAGCTTGATCCAACGCCAAGTCGAGCGCTGCCTGTGCGGCTGTTAGTTGTTCGGCCTGTTCGGCCAATTGGCTGGTTATGTCACCGCGAAAGGTATCAGGCGTTTGCACGGCAAACGGCCATCCGTCTGGATATTGTCCAGCAACAAAGCCGACTCCAGCTGCTAAAACGCCACCAAAAAAGATCGGCAAAAAACCGCCCCTTCTTTGTATGACGGTCTTCGTAACAAGGGTTTGTGTCTCATTGGTTGGTGATGGGCCTGAGCCTACTGCGTCGGCTTGGGACGTGTCAGCTATGTCTTTGGCCGACAGAGCGGACGTTTCAGGATCAGCTGGGTCGACGAGTTTGTCGTCTTTCACAAAGGCAGAGTGTGTTTCTGGCAAGACAGCCGGCTGGTCATGAAACCCGTCACCTTCAGGTATAGCCTCATCAGCGTGGGACCGATCTGGCACGTCCTGCATGTCGGCGTCAGACTTTTCCGAGACATCAGTTTCAGACGTTTTAGCAGCATTAGGGGCTGTTCTGTCGGAAGTTTTGACGTTCTCGACCTCTACATCGTGCGCGTGTTCGTCTTCTTCTGACATCAAAGCTTCAGCCTCGGTTACAGGTGCACGTTCGTGCTCCGGATTGGCTGATATCCCATCGTGGGGCTTTTTTTCATCCTGCGAGCGGTCTGCTTTTGCCACCAGTCTCACTCCTTCATCTGTTTCGTTGGCGGCCCGATTCCAGACGCAGCAACAGTCGTTGTCTTACTATACCTCGCCTGAACCACATCAGGCCACAAGCGAATGGATTGCCGCAGCCATTGCCATTGCGTCTGGCTGAGTGGCGACGACGACCACGTTATTGGCTTTTAGCTTCGTCGCCACAGAGGCCACAGCCGAACTCAGGCATACAAGATATAGGGGCGCATGCGGACGGTCCCAAGTGGAAACAATCTGCGCTGTGCGAGGTGAAAAAAGCGGTAAGATCACCTGATTTTGTCCGGCCAGTGCAGATTGTGCCTGTTTTGTGGGCGGCAAGGGATGCTGGTGGTAAATGATATGGCCCTTTGACGGCAGTCCTGCCTGCGTCAGATTTGCCGCTATGCCGCCACGTGTAAATGCGCCGTGCAAGTGTAACAAAGGACCTGCAGGAGCTTTTGCGATCAGGGTTGAGACTAAAGATTGAGCATCTTGACCTGCCTGCACCGCGTTCAGCCCAACGTCCTGCGCGGCCTTGGTTGTGGCGTTGCCTATTGTGAAAACGGGACCTGCGAACTGTCCATTTTTATCTGCAAAAATTTGAACGGCATTGCGCGACGTCAGTATAAGGCCCGCATACCCCGCCAGATCAGGTAGGGATGGGGTCGGGTGAATATCCAATGCAGGCGAAATCACTAACTGCACTGCTGCCAACACTTTGGGTGACAGGCTGTTTGCAAATCGCCGGGACTGAGCCAGTGGACGGGTCAAAAGCAGGACCGGGGCAGAAGAGAGACGCAAAGTATTGTTCATCGTATCATAGGGTGGTAGCCCGCTTGAATGCGAAATGGCAACGCCTCACCCAATGGTCCTGTTGTTTTGGGACTGGAAAGCAGCTGTGACGACACGGCCGCTGCGGTCTTGCAAGGATCAAAAATTCTGGGAGAGGTGGTGGTTGGGCAGGGCGCGTTGCACGAATCCTTTGGCGGAGTTGTTCCTGAGATTGCCGCACGAGCGCATGCAGAACGCATAGATTTATGCGTGGCTGACGCTTTGGCTCAGGCTGAGGTCGCGTTGGGGGATGTCGATTGTATTGCTGTCACAGCCGGTCCCGGTTTGATCGGTGGCGTTATGGCGGGTGTGATGTGTGCCAAAGGCCTGGCGCTGGCCCATGGGACGCCTTTGATCGGCGTTAACCATCTTGCGGGTCACGCGCTCACGCCGCGCCTCACAGACAATCTTGCGATGCCCTATCTGATGTTGCTGGTATCTGGTGGGCATTGCCAGTTTTTGATTGTGCACGCGCCAGACCGATTTCAGCGCCTTGGGGGCACGATTGATGATGCCCCAGGGGAAGCATTTGACAAAACGGCCAGATTACTCGGCTTGGCTCAGCCCGGAGGGCCCTCGGTGGAAGCCGAAGCACGTCAGGGAGATGCTTTGAGATTTGTCTTTCCCAGACCTCTGCTGGATCGCCCTGGATGTGATCTTTCGTTTTCCGGTTTGAAAACAGCCTTGATGCGGACCAGAGACAAAGAGGTTGCTGCTGATGGTGGACTGCGTCGTCAGACGCGGGCCGATCTATGTGCGGGATTTCAGCTGGCCGTCTGCGATGTGTTGGTCAAGAAATGCGCCCGCGCGATTGAGCAATACCTGTCTTTGTCACCACGGGTGCCGGCGCTTGCCGTCGCAGGCGGTGTTGCGGCGAACGCGTCGATTCGCGCCGGGTTGCAGCAGCTTTGTACAAGATATGATATGCGGTTTGTTGCTCCGCCCTTGGCACTCTGCACCGATAATGCAGCGATGATCGCATGGGCGGGGGGCGAATTATATCAACTGGGGTATCGCGATGACATGACGCTTGCGGCGCGTCCGCGTTGGCCATTGGACCAGAATGCCGTTCCTTTGCTTGGGTCCGGCCGCAAGGGCGCAAAAGCGTGAACGACATCCGCCAGACCTTGTGCAATTTTCCGGCACTGATATTGCGATAGAAAAATGATGGCCGGATCGGCCTACGCTGCGAGGAGATACCCCCAATGTTGATTGCTTTGATAGCCCGAGACAAGGCCGACGCGCTTGACATACGCATGGCCAACAGGCCGGATCATGTTGCATACCTCAAAAGTTCCACCATCGTCCGTCAGGCGGGGCCTCTTTTGGATTCCGAAGGGCAGATGTGTGGATCCCTTATTATCCTTGAGGTTGAGGCCGCGTCACAGGCGCAGGACTGGGCAGACAGCGACCCCTACGCACGCGCCGGCCTGTTTGACAGTGTCGAGCTGATACCATGGAACCGGGTCATCGGTGGATGAGATACTGGCTATTCAAATCAGAGCCATCCGATTGGAGCTGGACTGATCAGCAAAGCACAGGTGACACCGGTGAGGAGTGGACGGGCGTCCGAAATTATCAGGCGCGCAATTTCATGCGCGAGATGGATTTGGGCGACCGTGGATTTTTCTATCACAGTCAACAGGCCCGTGCCATTGTCGGTGTGGTCGAGGTTTGTGCCACTACCCATCCGGACAGCAGCACGCAGGATCCAAGATGGGACTGCGTAGATATCCGAGCCCTTGCAGGTCTGGATCGGCCAGTGACGCTGGATCAGATCAAGAATGACCCGGCTTTGTCGGATATGGTACTGGTGCGCAATCCAAGGCTATCGGTCCAACCCGTTGAGCCGGAGGCTTGGGCACAGATCTGCGCAATGGCGGGACATCCCGAATTAGGCTGACCGACAGTTTTGTGTACGTCGCGGGCCATATATTTGGTTTTAACAGCATATTTAAACACACGCCAAACAAGCCACCCAAACCAGATGTACAGAGGGGCCGCGACCGGTCTTTACGGCGTTTGTTCTGTGTGCCGCCAATGTGGAATGTTTTGGGACTGGCACGATTTGTTGGCAAAATTCTTGGCCAGCTAATACCGCATTTTGTCCGAACATATGTGATGAGCTTCGGAGACTGTCCCCAAGAATAGCCCGTCTGGGCAAGGCGGGCCAATGCCTCCATCGCATCCTCTGCGTGGTTCTTGGGGGCAAAAAGGTGGTCGTGATCGTACCCAGCCACGGGCTTAACATCCATTACCATCATATATTTAGACTAGTGAGGAGTGGTTATACCTCGCTTTGATCCTGGACCTGCAGTTCCGGTACGTCGTCGGTTGGGCCGTAAGTAACCGCATGAAACGCGACTCTGCGATACAAGCACTGGATATGGCAGTGGCCCTACGGCAGCTACCGAAGAGCTGCATTCATCATACAGATCGCGGGTCGCAATATTGTTCACATGACGACCAGAAGGGTCCTTTGTAGCATGGGGTCAACGTGTCAATGACCGGAAAAGGACATTGCCACGATACTTTTATTGTGGAAACGTTCTTTAAATCCATCAAGGCAGAGCGGATCTGGCGGATCCGCTGGGCAATCAGACGCCAGTGGACGTATCGTGTTTACATTTGGCCTTGTGCTCATTAAAGCGTCCTACTGTTCGAAAATGCCAAAGCTTTTGCGGCCCAAGGCTGCGTGTTTTCTGCGCGGATTTTAAAATCTTTGGATGTACTGGAACACGGCAGTCTCGGCCTGACGTCTTGTTTGCCAATGCTGTCGCCAGATCAATTCGACCTTCCACGTTTCGAAGAACGTCTCTGTGACCGCACTCTGCTCACAGATTCTATTGCCCAATATTGAGATCTAGACGCCATATTGGCGCAAGATCTTCTGGGACTCATGCGCACAATATCAGCTGCGCCGATCGGTATGATGAACGCAGCCTGTGGGGGGGCCTGCGCAGTTTGATCGCCATTTTCAATGCGGGGATGCCAAGTCTTTCTTCAGCCTGTTGCTGAGAGCCCAGCCGATCAAAGGGAGGCAATAAAGATCGATGATCATAGCCAGATACAGCCAGCCCTCCCGCGTCCAGATGCAGGCAATGTCGCCCGCCCATTTCTGGAT
>JAQXDR010000032.1 GCA_029251265.1 Pseudoprimorskyibacter sp.
GTTACTGGACGACACCCGCGTAGTTTCTGCATTGTATAAATGGTTCATGAACTACGACCTACCAACAGGGTTTGAACCCACGTCTGTCAATGTGGCCACGCAATCGACGGCTTTGATGAGGCAGGTTGCAGAAGCCGGGCGGGTTGAACAACAGGCCTTGCTCCACGATCTGGAAGGCGTTTGTGTTGTCGCTCGTCCGAATCTGGAAGCGCTGGCGAAGCGACGCTATCAGATGAGCCGCAAGGATATCAGCACGGCGCTCGCCGGTGATGGCTGGCACAAGCGGGCTGCCAAGTGGGGGGAGCAAGCATGTCACGGCATCGTTTGGGTGCGCGATGGATGCACCCTCACCGACGGCTATGTCCACGGCCCGGGGGTCGGCCATAAACAAGCGCTGGTCGATCATTTCGCGCAACACCGCTTCGACTAACTGAAACGAGGGTGGGCCGCTGGCCCGCCCTCATCGCTAAGTCACGACGCGCCGGTCATTTAGTCGCCAGTCGCTGAAGGTAGCCCTCGCATCGCACGGTCCGCCCTTCGTGCCATTCTCGTAGGTCGTCTCGTATGTCCTCAGAGACTTCATCAAGCCCCATACCGTCCCTTGAAAATGGCAACCGGACGCCTGTGACGGCCTCAGCGGCGTCCTGCATTACACGGATGAGCTCGCCCACCCGGCAACAGTCAACAATGAAGCTATCATGTATGGAAAGAACCGGGACCGCCTGGGCTGTAAAGTGTCGGTGAACCAAGTCGGCGATTTGGGCGTCGATGTTCATGAGCCCTATGCCTTGGTCCGAGAACAGCAAAGCGTCCAGAAATGGGTGCCGGGCCTCGATTGTGTCAACGAGGTTGTTCAGCGCCGCATTGGTCAGTGTCTTGGCAATATGACCCGTTGGCCAGAGATCCCGAAACGATCGGAACGCGCTGTCTCGATCCCGGGCATTCAGAGCCGTCAAGACGAGGCGCTTCACCACTTTGCGGAGCTCGCCCGCGTCGAGTGACAGATTATCCGGGACGTCGATCGCGTAAGGATCATCGGTCAGCGTCACGCCCGCCTGCGCCGCTAGGATATTCAGGTGCATGCCCCGGAAATCGACCTCGACCGTCGGTGTGTTGTTGATCAGAATGTGTCGTCTGATGTCCGATCCTAGGTGTTGCCACCAGCCACCGTAAAAGCGCCCGTTGCAGTCCCATCGGCCTCGGCTAAAGACGCGGTGGATGAAATGGTGTTGGGGGCCAATCGACTGCCCTCGATCGACGCCTGTGACAACCCGGTGTCCTTCGGCGGTCGATACGTCAATGAAGGCGGCGGCCAGCACGTCGTTATAGGCCCTGAGATGCGTCCGCATCGCGTTGGTTTCGGGGGTGTCTGTGTAGTCGACCAGCCCGATATCCCCGTCACGCAAGACAATGCACTCTTGATCGACACGCCGGGAAAAGTCGCCAGGGCGCGCCCCCAAGCCCCGGAACCTCTCGCGCAGGGCCACCGACGCCCGAACTCTCGTGTTTCGGTTTCCACCTTTGCCCGCCCCACCGTAAGAGCCGTCGGCGACATCCAGCAGACCGGCCTCCTGTAGTGTCCGCATCATCGGGATAATCGCCTTGCTCATGCCCGGGGCGTTGTATCTGGACCGCGTATCGTAGGCATTGACCGAGAACGGCACACCCAAGGACAGCTCAGGATCCTCGAGCCAAGCAAACAGCAACTCTACCAGAAGGGCGGCGAACTGATCTTTGAAGGCCGTGCGGGGCTTGGGGCCGGGTCTGGGCTTATCATGTGGCTGGAAATGGCCCTGCCAGAGGTCGTCAATCAGCGCAACGGCTTGCGGGCTGTTGATGGTTCGGTGCCAGTCGATTGGTCTACTAAACCATGGATCGAGGATTGGACGTTTCTTGGTCATGCACGGCTGATCCCTGTAGGTGTAGGGGGTAGCTAGGGACTTCTACGGTCCTCTTCTAGAGGGGAGTGGGATTATCGAAACCCACCTAAGCTATGGGGGCTCTTCTATCGTCTATCGGTCTTCTTCATTCCTTAAAGGGGGTCATTATCTAGGGGGAGGGAAGG
>JAQXDR010000211.1 GCA_029251265.1 Pseudoprimorskyibacter sp.
CGTCAATTCCAATACAAATCCTCAGAAACTAGACGCATCACAGTCCCTTAGATCGGACACGCATTCTTTACATTCACCCTAACTCAAACACAAAAAACAAGGACAGAAAATATGACATCCAACGGTAAGAAATAAGGCCTTCTGGCTATAAAGGCCCTGCTCACCTTGGCCTTCTTTGCGGCCGGCGGTGCAAAGCTCGCGGGCGCCGATATGATGATCCAAACCTTCGACGCCGTTGGTATGGGCCAATGGTTTCGCTATGTGACCGGCGTCGTTGAAATTGGGGGTGCGGCGCTGCTTTGGGTACGCGGACGCCAGCTTATTGGTGCCGGACTGCTGTGCTCGACCATGATAGGTGCCGTTCTCACACATCTGCTTATTCTCGGTCCTTCGGCGGCTCCAGCCTTAGTGCTCGGGGCGCTTGCCGCAGTGGTCGCCTTTACATATCGTGATCAGGTTCCGGCCTGACAAAACAATTTGAGGCGCCGCGCTAACAAAGCTTTCGCGGCCCACAGTTCCGGGGAACGTCAACATCTTGGAATTGCGTCGGCAGGACTGGTCTGAAAACAAAGGGGCCAGATCCTCGATATGTGAATATGAAATCATATGTTGAAAAGGTGTAAGACCGGGAGCTTCAAAGACATCAGCAATATTTGTGGCCTCAGCATTAGCGGTCATGCTGTTTGCAAGTCAGGGCCATCTCAGAACACCGGCGTCTTGGGCACATTCGAAGCCACGTCCAGAACAGATAAAATTCACAACATTATAACTGGGATCAGGCAGAAAAAGCCTGTTGCACATTTTCTAATATCGTCATGTACGCTCTGCTTGACCCGTTACCATGACAAGAGTACTGGCTTTGGGCTTTTCGTTAAGCTCTAGTGTGTTATTGGCTCGCAAATAAACATGAGGGGGTTCGGTTTCGTTGTTTGGCGCAGGACTATAAATTCCACATGAACGCCTATCTCCTACATCGGTTGTGGCAACCTCAGCCGGAACAAGCTTTTTCTCTTTTAGTTCAAATTTTTCCATCAAAAAAAACAACAAACCTATTGTTTCTACGTCTGTTATCTAAAAACATGTCGATGGCTAAAATTTTTATCTGCACCCTAGGTTTTCTCGTAAATTTACCGTTATCACAGTGTAATTGAGTTCAAAGTAAGCCTAATCTCAGACAATTTTGCCATCACTTCTCTTCAATTTCTATCCCCCTTAGGGGTCTAAAGCGACTACAGGGAACTGATTTATCGGGGCTTGAAATGGACGTTTCGTACGTCTTTAAGCGCAGCGTTCCACTTTGACACGGTGTTGTATGGGACATGTTCAGCGAGATAGAGCTAGGTATTGTCCTGCATGCAAGTGCAGATGATCTGTTTGCCTTCACCAATGCGCATAATGTCATGTACTTACAGGTGCAAACCTACACGACTGACTGGTTCATGTCCTTGGTTACGAACGTCTTTTCCTACCCAGTGCTGTGATATAACAAGGTGTACCGGACCATCACCCATGATAACCTCCGAACCTTTTCCTTTTGATCTGTCTATAAACGCGCGGGTTAGAACAGGCAGGGACAGTTACTGTTTCCAGGCACGTTCAGAGATCCCAACAAAAACTGTCATGACGATAACAAAATGATGGTAATTGTAAGTGCGTCAGAGTATACAACTCATAATTGAATAAAACGTGTGACCATTGCAATATTTCCACCATCCTCACCTATTTCAACTCAGGTAGTGCCTTAAAAAAGCCCAATTGTTATAAAAAATTTGGACAATTGCCAATTTTGCCGCATTGGTGACATTATCTACGGTCTAAATAAGCCAGTTAGCGCGAGGCACAAACTATTATATGACAACATTTCCTTCTAAGTTCGCCCCGCTGCTGGATAGCTTGCGCAGTGTGGCCCCGCGGCGTGGGCCGCAGTTCGATCTGATCACGCGCAATCGCTCTGCGCTGGGTCAGGACGACAGACTTCCTCCGCTGGTTCCGCGTCTTGTGATCCCAATGCAAGACCGGACCGACGAAGTCGAAGAATACAACAGTCATTTTGACAAAGGTCAGTTCTTGTCGCGTCAGGAAAACTGGACCGAACTAGGCCGGCTAATAAGAGAAAGCGACAAAGCGCGTTCAGCCACGCCGGGAGGCGTTCCCGTGAGTCGAGTGCTTGCCGCTGGTGCGCGTCACGATGCCGTGCAGGCAGCCGTTGATGAAGTCGAGGCACAAAATGAACGCGGTGCCCGCGCGAGCATTGATGCGCTTACCGAAGTAAATGAAGAATATCCAGACGATCATGGCGTTGCGATGGCCGTCTCCTTGGCCCATGTCGACATCGCTTGGGCTTGGCGCGGTGAAGGTCACTGGCACCAGCTTCCGACGGTTAACAAAGGCGCATTTTACGCTCATTTCCGCGCGGCAGCACGGATCTTGGATGATTTTGACGCGTTCGAGCTTGATGCCCCGTCGCTCGCTTCCGTAAGGTGCACACTCCTGCCCGCAGAACGTCGGCCAGATCTGCGTGTGGCAGATGACTTCGAGGATTTGATCGACCTTGATCCTGAATGCCCGTTACATATGCGGGATCTCGGGGTGAATTTACTGCCCGATTGGTATGGCAGTTACGAGCGCTTGGAAATAGAGGCCAACCGCACGGCTTCGCGTACCGCAGACATTTGGGGAACCGGCGGGTATGCATTGACATATCTGGATGCCTTGTTGATCGACGATGCAGCGTTTGATGCTGTGGAACCAGAATTTTTCGTCTCTGGTATGCGAGACATTCTTGAACGACGTCCCACACAACACATTGCCAACTTGCTTGCGGCCTTTTGTGGTAGGATCACTGCGCCGCGTGCACCAAAGCACGACGTTCGCAGCTACATCGCTCAGTCAATGCGTTGGATTTTAACTGGTTATCTGCGTGAAGTGCATCCGCTGGTGTGGATGGAAACGCCCGGTCTGCAAATGCAACCCGATCCGCTGCCCGAAGACCGCGAAGCCCAAAAACGGGGACGCGTTCGCGCCTTGTCAGTTCTGACGGAACATTTCGCCCTTGAGATAAGACAGGGCAACCGCATTGTTTTTGACGACAGTGGCGTGCGGATCTCACCTGCGCATTGAAGCCCTTGCCGCGCGGCTGGCTCTGGCCTAGAACGTCAAGCGAATTTGCGATGAGGACGCCATGCTGGATCTGACCTTTGAGACCCCTAAGCCCAAGGTTTTTGCCGGGGCCAAACATGACTGGGAATTGGTCATCGGTATGGAGGTCCACGCCCAGATATCCTCTCAGGCCAAACTTTTTTCAGGAGCGTCAACCAAGTTTGGTGCAGAACCCAACGCCAATGTTGCTTTTGTCGATGCCGCGATGCCGGGTATGTTGCCGGTTATAAACGACTTTTGCGTTGAACAAGCGGTTCGCACAGGTTTGGGGCTCAACGCTGAAATCAACCTAAAGTCCGCGTTTGACCGCAAAAACTACTTCTACCCCGATCTTCCTCAGGGGTACCAAATTAGCCAGCTATACGAACCCATTGTTGGAGAGGGCGAGGTTCTGGTTGAATTGGGTGGGGGCAAGGCACGCCTTGTCCGGATCGAGCGCATTCACATTGAACAGGACGCGGGCAAGTCAATCCATGACATGGACCCACATATGTCTTTCGTGGATTTAAATCGTACCGGTGTCGCGCTGATGGAAATCGTCAGTCGTCCCGATATTCGCGGGCCAGAAGAGGCAGCCGCCTACGTCACGAAACTGCGCCAAATCCTGCGGTATCTGGGCACATGTGATGGAAATATGCAAAACGGCAATCTGCGCGCGGACGTCAATGTATCCATCTGTCGGCATGGCCAATACGAAAAATACCAAGAAACGCAAGATTTCAGCCATCTTGGCACAAGATGTGAAATCAAAAATATGAATTCAATGCGGTTCATTCAGGCGGCCATAGACTACGAGGCTCGTCGTCAAATTGCGATCGTCGAAGCCGGTGGTTCAGTTGATCAGGAAACCCGTCTTTATGACCCGGACAAGAACGAAACGCGTTCGATGCGGTCCAAAGAAGAAGCTCACGACTATCGGTATTTCCCGTGCCCCGACCTGATGCCATTAGAAATCGAGCAGGCTTGGGTTGACGATATCGAGGCATCTCTTCCAGAACTCCCAGATGCCAAAAAAGTCCGTTTCATGCATGATTTTGGTCTGACCGACTATGATGCGAGCATCCTAACAGCCGAAGTCGTCAATGCGGCGTATTTCGAAAAAGTTATGGGAACCGCAAGCGACGGGAAGCTTGCAGCAAATTGGGTGATCAACGAATTGTTCGGCCGCCTGAAGAAGGACGAATGTGACATCGTTGATAGCCCGATAAGCCCCGCACAGCTTGCTGGCATTGTCGCATTGATCAAATCAGATGCGATTTCAGGCAAAATTGCAAAGGATCTGTTCGAGATAATCTACACCGAAGGCGGTGATCCGGCTGAGATCGTGGAAAAACGGGGTATGAAGCAAGTCACTGATACGGGTGCGATAGAGGCTGCAGTAGATGCAATCATCGCAGCCAATCCCGAACAGGTGGAAAAGGCCAAGCAAAATCCAAAACTAGCCGGATGGTTCGTCGGTCAAGTGATGAAAGCAACAGGCGGTAAGGCCAACCCAAAATCGGTAAACCAATTGGTGGCGGCAAAACTTGGACTTTAGCCAGAGGCTGACCAGCCATGGAAATGATGGCAAAGGGACCTTCCCTTCCCTTCCCTATCGCCACCAAGATGCCATTCACACGATCAGATTAGACCGGACTGCCCCTTGCGTTTTCGAGGGACAGTCAGATAAGGCCCTCTGCCCGAAAGCTAAGCTGCGTAGATTTTCCAATCACAAGATGATCATGCAAAACAATATCCAAAGCAGACGCAGCCCTGTTGATTTGCTCTGTCATATTTATGTCTTCGGTACTGGGGGTCGGATCACCAGAGGGATGATTGTGAACCAGAATTAAGGCACTGGCGTTGAGTTCGAGGGCACGCTTGACGACCTCTCGGGGGTAGACAGGCACATGATCCACGGTGCCACGCGCCTGTGGCTCGTCCGCGATCAGGATATTTTTTCGATCAAGAAACAAAACGCGGAAATGTTCAATGTCCTGATGTGCGAGGGCGGTTTGACAATATGTCAATAACGCATCCCAACTGGACAGGACCGGGCGATTGATTACTCTTGCGCGAGCCAAACGGTGGGCGGCGGCCTCAACCAGTTTGATTTCAGTTACAACGGCATCGCCCACGCCTTTTACATCTGCCAACCGAGCCGTCGATGCAGATAAGACGCCGTTAAAATCGCCAAATACCTCAAGAAGTTTGCGCGCGAGGGGTTTTACATCTTGCCGCGCAATAGCCCGAAACAGCACCAGCTCCAAAAGTTCATAATCAGGCAGGGCGTCCGCGCCACCCTCGCGGAAACGCTGACGCAACCGCGACCGATGATCACGGATGTAACTGGGCAGCTTTCCCTCTGGCAAAGGAGACGGAACAGCCTCGTCCAGATCATCGGATGACCTGGCAAAAAGAGGCAGAGGACCCTCGGCGAAAGCAGACGCACGTTTCATAAGAAAAGCTTTGCCTGATCACAGTAAACGACTGGTTAAGGTGCAATGGTTTCATGCGTGCAGTCCATTCACCGCGGGCCACATTGGACCGAACGGCCATACTGTTCCGATCCAGCCTCGTCGCTGCGCAGGATTACCTCAAATACGCATCATAGTCAGAGACTAAAAGGTGAAGAGGTGCTATGTCCTCTTCGATATTTGAAAAACGTCCAATCTGCATTTCAAAAATATTGTCTGTCAGGTCGTCATTAACGGTTGAAACCTCTGTAATCAGCACATCTTCGCCCTCGGCCCAAAATGCATGCCAATCGGTGGGGCGCAGGGTCACGCTTTCCCCAGGTGCCAACTTAAGAAGTCCCCCCGGCGGCAATTGGCGCATGACACCATCTACCATCACATTGACCATAGCCTCACGATCTATTCCCCCATCCTGAGAAGCCGTGAAAAGTTCCAAAACGAGGGTCCCACCACCACGGTTTATGATATCTTCGACTTTGACATCATGACGGTGCATCGGGCTCAGTTGGTCACGGCGAGAAATCATTATTTTTTCGGCATAGAGCATACCAGACGCCTGCCCTAGTTCACTGATCAATCCGTTACGTGTGGTAAACAGAAACAGCCCCATGTCATCAAAACGTTCCAGACCGTAATCGGTGATATCCCAACCGAGACGCCGACGCTTTATCTCTGTATGGTCCGCGGCACGCAGATCTTCGGCAGAAAGATAGGCAAAGGGCGGCAAATGCACCCCATGCCCCCTTATAAAGGCATCACTTTCCCGCAAGATTTCATTTACACGCGTCCGTTTCATCAGATTGCCCCTATAAATGTTCAGCCAAACGATAGGATGGACCCGATTAAATGGCTAGAGCACATACCGTCCCATATCGGAAGATTGTGTCAGACTGCCAAGGTTATCCTGTACAAAAGCCTCATCCACGGTGACGGATTGCCCTGCTCTGTCCGGCGCTGCAAATGACAGCTCTTCAAAGACCCGTTCAATAACTGTGTACAACCTGCGGGCACCGATATTTTCCACCGACTGATTTACCTCGGCAGCAATTCGCGCCAAGGCTGCGATACCATCGTCAGTAAAAGTCACGTTAACCTCTTCGGTCGCCATAAGAGCACTGTATTGCAGGGTCAGGGCGTTGTCGGTTTCCGTTAGAATTCTCTGAAAATCATTTTCGGTCAGAGCGTTCAAGGTGACACGAATGGGCAGACGGCCCTGAAGTTCAGGCAAAAGATCCGAAGGTTTCGCGATGTGAAAGGCACCAGAGGCAATAAATAAAATATGGTCAGTTTTGACGCTGCCATGCTTGGTCGACACGGTTGTTCCTTCGATCAAGGGCAGAAGGTCGCGCTGCACGCCTTCGCGACTGACATCGCCGCCTCGCGCCTCTTTGCGGGCGCAGACCTTGTCAATTTCATCTAAAAACACGATGCCGTTTTGTTCGACCGCTTCCATTGCTGTGGCCTTGACACTGTCATCGTCCAGCAATTTGTCTGCTTCTTCCTCGATCAAGATCTCGTAAGACTGTGCGACCGTTAGCCGTTTTCGGGTCGTGCGCTGAAACGCTTTGCCAAAGAGATCACCGAGATTCATCATCCCCATTTGCGCACCGGGTTGACCGGGTATATCCATTGCACCCAGTGGATTGGAAGTATCGGCGATTTCAAGTTCGATCATCGTATCATCCAGTTCCCCAGACTTCAGCTTTCGGCGAAACATGTCACGCGTATTTTCGCGCGCATCTGTCCCAGCGATGGCTTCAATCACGCGGTTCTCGGCAGACTCATGCGCCGCTGCACGCACATCGTCACGCATCTGGTCACGGGTCTGGGCTATGGCTGCGTCAACAAGATCACGGATGATCTGTTCAACGTCCCGCCCGACATACCCAACTTCAGTGAACTTGGTGGCCTCGATCTTGATAAATGGTGCACGCGCGAGCTTGGCCAACCGACGGCTAATTTCTGTCTTACCAACCCCGGTTGGTCCGATCATGAGTATGTTTTTTGGATAAACCTCGTCACGCAAATCATCAGACAATTGTTTGCGTCGCCACCGATTACGCAGTGCAACCGCAACGGCCCGTTTTGCTTCATTCTGACCAATGATAAACCGGTCAAGTTCACTTACGATTTCGCGGGGGGTGAGGTCAGTCATACCCAAATTCCTTTTTTTATTTCTCAGCAGATGCTTGTTGTTGGGAAATACAGATCATCGGAAACCTGCGGTCTGACGATTGCACGCTGTATATCAGGCATGAATGTTACCCAGCCTTGGTATCGTGTCACCCACCTATGGTTTCAACAGTCAGGTTGCCGTTAGTGTAGACGCAAATGTCCGCGGCAATGGTCATTGCACGGCGCGCAATCGTTTCTGCATTTGCGTCAGTATCCATCAAAGCCCGCGCAGCTGCCAAGGCAAAGTTGCCACCAGATCCGATGGCCGCCACATCGTTTTCAGGTTCCAGAACATCTCCTGCACCAGTGATCACAAATAAATCCTTGCCATCGGTTACGATCAACATGGCTTCAAGATTGCGTAGGTATTTGTCCATACGCCAGTCTTTTGCAAGCTCAACAGCTGCGCGCGACAGTTGTCCCGGTACGGCCTCTAATTTGGCCTCTAACCGTTCTAAAAGCGTAAATGCATCAGCAGTCGAACCGGCAAAACCAGCAATCACATCATTGCCACCCGGGGACAACCGGCGCACTTTGCGTGCGCTGCCTTTGATAACGGTCTGACCAAGGCTAACCTGCCCATCGCCAGCGATCACCACCTGGCCTGATTTGCGAACGCCGATGATTGTCGTGCCATGCCAACCTGGAAATTCCTTGCCCATGATGTGCCGTCCTTTCATTCTGGTCTGTTCGGATATGGGCAAAGGCCCCACGCAACGCAACCCCATACAAACGAAAGGCGGGGCAACACATCCGTGCGCCCCACCATGAAACGTATCTTTTCCATCGACCTAGATGGAGCTGTCAATCCAGCTTTGAAGCGTGCTTTTGGGTGCGGCGCCTGCACGGTTCGAGATAACTTCACCATCTTTGAAGATAAACAAAGCAGGAATACCGCGTACGCCCAAAGACGCCGCGATATTTTGATTGTTATCCACATCTATTTTAGCAACCTTGATACGACCCTCATATTCATTCGACAGCTCTTCCAGAGCTGGCCCTATCTGCTTGCAGGGTCCACACCACTCAGCCCAAAAATCCACCACAACGGGGACCTCGGAATTAGTGACTTCGGCTTCGAATGTCTCATCTGTGACAGCAACAGTTGCCATGTCGATTTCTCCTTGCGCGTTTGGCGCAGTGTTAAGATCAGGCGCAGAACCTATGCGCGCAACGACGAGACGTCAAGTTCTGCACGACGCAAAGCCGACGTCACAAGATCACTTGGTAACGGCATCAGTGCCCCAGTTTGCGTCCACAAAATAACAGTATTTATGCATCTGCCCGGATAGAGTTTTGACACCAAAACATAGTAGGCTCCCATTTGCCGCAATAGACCCTCTGGGCAGGCAGCAGGTGTGTTAGGTACCACCCGGTTTGACTTGAAATCTACAACCGTTACGTCCCGCTCGGACACAATAAGCCGATCAATCACACCATGCATGCGTCCTAGACCCGGCACGTCACCTGTCACCGGAACTTCACAAAGGGTACCCAAAGCAAATATCTTGGCCAGGTTGGAATCTTTTAAAATCCGATCTGCATCTTTCAAAAGCGCGGCATGATCCGCGTCGTCCGACACCAAGATTTGCGCAACAGCACTCCAGTCCTGTTCGGGCACTTGTGGCAATACCTCTAGAAGACTGTGTAAGTCCCGACCACGAACCTGTGCAATCGCGGCCAAATCCCCCTGCCCCGGCAACGCCTTAGCCCCACCCAAATCAGAAGGCGTGCGCATACGTGGATGGTTTTCATGTGCAACAGGCTGGTCAGGCGGAAGCACAACTGCAAGATTTGAGGCCACTGGCTTACCGACATTTTCTGCAATCTGTGGCCAATCACTTTCCAAACGTAGCCCCTGCCCCAAATCGCCAGCTCCAAAATCAAAATCTTGGGTGTTGGCTCCCGACTGAAGCAGCCCAGTGCGCACCTGACTATACCAGTCGTCACCGGTTTTAGACAAACGATCCACAGCTGCCACGATCAACCACGTCTCGGCGCGGGTCATGGCAACGTAAAGTAACCTGTCACGCTCGGCCGCTTCGGCTTGGGCGAGACGTGCCGCCGAGGTGCGTTGGCGCAGGGGGCGGTCTTCGGTACGTGTGGACCACATCATTCCGGTATCATCAAACATCAGCGGCCCCACTGCATTTGACTTTAGTTGCGCACAGTCTGGAAGAATGACAACCGGTGCTTCAAGCCCCTTAGCACCGTGCACCGTCATAACCCTGATTTTACCTTCACCAGAGGCCACATCACGTTTGATTTCGAGGGCATCACTCTGAATCCATTGCAAAAAGCTGGTGAGCGACGGCACCTCGGTGCGTTCATACACCAACGCCTGCCCCAACAGTGCGTCAATCCCATCTTCGACCTCTGCCCCCAAACGCCCGACCAAGCGCGCACGCCCCTGATGGCGGGTCAACAAGCGTTCGATCAAATCATGCGGACGCAAAAAATCGATCTGTCCGCGTAGGTCATCCAAAATGGCCAAAACGTGCGGATGCCGATCACGCGCGCTGCGCAAAGATTGCCAAAGATAAGCGTCGTTAGGCCGATCATGCGCCAGCGAAAAAAGATCCTGCTCGTCTAGACCGAACAAAGGGGATCGCAACGCCGCCGCCAGCGACAGGTCATCCTCGGGCGTATCGAGAAAAGACAACAAAGCGACAATATCCTTAACCGCCAATTCGTTCATGACTTTCAAGCGGTCCGCGCCAGCGATTGGCAATCCCATTGCCTTGCATGCTTGAATAATCTGATGAAAGATCCCCGACCTACGGCGCACCAAGATCAAAAAATCCCCCGCCTGTATCGGCCGCGAGGATACGGTCCCCAAGGTCGGACCATCGCAAGGCAGGGGGTGTCCCTCAGAAATCAGTCGATGGATCGTTTTTGCAATCCGTACGGCCAAACGAACATCGTGATGCGCGGGGCTGACATGATCCACTGGCGCGCGCCAGTCAGCGGGCTCGTGCTTTGGCGCCACTTCGACTGGTGGCCATAAATCTACCCGCCCTGGAAGCGCAGTCTTAAAGGCACGGTGCGCCTCGCCATCAAAGCCAGAGGCCTCTTGTCCTTGAAAGGTCGCATCCACAGCCGCCAGCACAGGTGATGCGGATCGAAACGAAAACGCCAGCGACATCTGTTGCAGGCCCAATGCCGCCACAGACAAACGAGCCGCGAAATCAGATCGCATTTGGTCAAATTTTTCAGCGTCGGCACCTTGAAAGGAATAGATTGACTGTTTTTTGTCGCCTACCACAAAAATTGTACGCGCCCGGTCTGACCGTGCCCCTTCGCCGGCCATAAACTCTTGAGCAAGCCGCGCAATGACCTCCCATTGCAATGGGCCAGTGTCTTGGGCTTCATCCACAAGGATATGATCAATCGCACCGTCCAACCGATACAAAACCCATTGTGCCACATCAGGATTGTTCAACAAGCCGTTCACACCGGTGATTAAATCATCAAAATCCAGCCATCCACGGCGCGCTTTTTCTGCCGCGTATCGCGGCAAAAAGGCTTGTGCAAAGCCCTGTAACGCGCAATCACGTTCGACCGCAGCCAGACCCAATCGACGATCTCGAACAGCCTCCACACGGGTCATCAATGCATCAATTTCTAGCATCAAATCAGGGATCTTCTTTTGCGTGCCCTTTGTCGGAAACTTTCCAATCTTGGCAGAAAAGGGATCGGCTGTAGTGGTCGTCGGCCCATGCAGCAACATCTTTTCCAACGTGAAAACACCGACAAGATCAGCCGTCAACTGCATCAACTGCGCGCTTTGCTTCACATCCGTTTTTGTACCCTCGGCCATAATATCAGCCAACGCAGACAGCGCAGGCATAGTCCCGGGCGCAAATACCTCCGAGACCAAATCTGACAGTGTTTGCGTCTCGGTCAGCCCGTAGGCTTTGCATAAATCAGCTTTGTAAATCAGGCGGAAATTGCCACGCGCCCAAGCAACATGTTTCGCAAGCTTTTCAAACGTAAGGTCCGTCATATAACGGGCAACCGCGGCTAGATGCTGGCCGTCATGATCCCGGGCCATGGCGTCAAGAATATCGGATCGCAAACGCTCTGCTGCACGATCTTCAATTTCGGTGAATTGGGGGCTGACACCGGCCTCTAGAGGAAAACGCCGCAACAACGCCGCGCAAAAGGAATGGATGGTTTGAATGCGCAAACCTCCAGGCGCCTCGATTGCCCCAGCAAATAGCCGACGCGCCTGAGCAAGGCTCGCAGTTTCAGGCGCACCAAGTTGCTGCAAGGTATGTGCCAGTTGCGCATCGTCTAGCATGGCCCATGCACCAAGACGCGCAAAAAGGCGATTTTGCATCTCGGACGCGGCAGCCTTGGTATAGGTCAGGCACAAGATCTGTTCTGGCAACACGCCAGATAGTAATAATCGTGCCACCCGATCCGTTAGGACCCGTGTCTTGCCAGAGCCAGCATTGGCTGACAACCAAGTGGATTTCGTAGGATCCGCTGCACGAACCTGATTTTCAGTGGCATCATCACGCTTCATTTCAGCACCTGTTTGATCGGACTGGCGCTTTGATCCCATTCTCCAAACCTTGAAAGATGGTCGTAATCCCCAGCCTCGCTATCCTTGAACACTGCATTTTTGGCAGGATACCCACGTTCAGGGTCCTGATATGCGGCAATCAGCATGGACAAGCCGGCGTGGACCTCGACCACGGGCTGCGTGTCCAAAGGCGCATCCACCTTGTTCAGATCGCGATCCAGCCCCAAAAACCACGCTGCGGCGACAGATACAGGACCAATATCGGCAAAGCCGCCTTCTTCAACCATAACAGCCTCTAGCAAGAGTTGTTTTTCAAACGTCTTTTGTTGGTCTTGCGACGGCGGCTTACTGGTTTTGTAATCGTACAACACAGCCCGACCCGTTTGGTCCAGATCAATGCGGTCCGCTTTGCCCGTCAACGTAAAGCCGAGGTCCGGTAGAACCAGTTTACCCAACACTTCAAACACGACCGGCTGCGCAATGGCCTGACGCGCGGCTTCGTCACGTACAAAACCGTCAGCAATCTGAAATATCCGCGCCTGCCAAAGCGGGCGCACCGCCGGCCAGTCCACCATACGCGTCACAACCTCGGCGGTCAGATCCACAAGCGCTTGGTGTGTCAACATATGCGGCGCTGTCTGGCCCGATTTTATGAAATGCTCCATAATCTCGTGCAGAACGATCCCACGCAACAACGCATCGGGCACATGTTGTAACGGGTTCAGAGGTCGCAGACGCAACACATGACGGGCATAAATTGAATAAGGATCGCGGATCAGACGGCGAATTTCTGTAACCGACATTTTGCGCGGACGACTTTTTAGCGGCGGGGCAGGTGCCGGGCGCGGTGCCGAAGGCGCTGCAATAGGCTGATCCAGAGCCCGGGCCATCGCCAACCAGTACGCGCCTCGATCACGCATTTCACACAGTGCCTCGGGGCCATTGCGACCAGGCAATCCCACGGCAAGGTTCGTCAAGCGGTTCAACCACCGCGCAGGCACAGTTTCCACTTCATCATTGCGGTGAGCACGGGTAAACCAGACCGTTGGCGCGGCAGCAGCCTGCTGAAAATCATGCGCCGACAGTCCGATCTGTCGCTCTGGTAACAATAGCCCAACATCCGCGCGCATCCGGCGGTTCAACCACGGATCAGGCGAAGATGGAGCAGGCCATGTACCTTCGTTCAAACCGCCCAAGATCATTAGATCCAGCCCCATGGCACGCACTTCGATAGTCCCCCAGATGAAAATACGGGGATGGGGTTCGACATCTTGGCGCATTTCTTCTCCACGCATAAGCGTCGTGAACAATGCGTCGTAGTCGGTCGCACTTAGCATCCCACCATGCACTGCCTGGGTTTGTAAGGCGTCCAACATCACGCGCAAAGCACGGCCAGCGTCCCCATCCCAAACCTTATCAGCTTCTGCCCCCAGCGATGCACCGGAGGCAACCATATCCAAACGGGTATGATGGATATCAACCCATTCAGATAAAGCGCGGTGTGGCACATCCCCAGCTGGCTGAATAAGTTCACACACCCAATCCACCCAAGACGTCAGCTCAACCGTATCCTTTCGACCCCGAGCCCATTTTTGCAAACGCTCTGGCGTTGGAAAAGGCATACCTTCTTGACGAATATGCAGCTCTAGTTCTCGGGTGCGCAAAAGATGCGGACCACGATCGGCACCACTGTGGGTTAGTGGGTGTTTCAAAAGCGCGATCAGCGCTTCGGCTGTTATGGGCATATACAACAGCGCTACCACCTGACGCATCAATCGTCCTGGCGCAGTCAGATGCAGCCGAAGGCCTGCGCTATCATCAGGTTTAATCCGCCAACGATCCAAGGCGGCGGTGACGCGACGCGCAAGCGCTCTATCTGGCGTCACAAGCGCCGCCGTTTCACCGGCGACGGCGGCCTCGCGCAACCTCAACGCAATGGCCATTGCCTCGTCTCGCGGGGTTGGCGCCTCAATCAGTGTTATATCAGACAATGCATCCCGCAGATCGGGCAAATCAGGACCATCCCGCATCCATTGATCCGTGACAGGTGCAGGGCGCAGTGCCAGTGAAACAACGGCGTTTCGCCCGGGGGACCTAGGCTTGATCGACGCCCATGGCGGTAATTCACGTGGTGAGAGCCCTAAATCCGAGCACAAACGTGCAAACCTGTATTGCGGATGATCTTCACCGGTTAGAGGATCATGAAGCGTTTGCCAGACATTGTCAGGCATGTGGCGATCCACACCCGGTAAAACCACAGCCCCTTGCGGCAACCGCGCAACGGCCTGCATCAAAAGACGTGTGGTCCCACGTGATCCCGTGGAGCCTGCGACAAGAACAGGGTGCGCAGGCGGTGCAGAGTGCCAGCGTGAAATCCGCGCCTCTATCGCGCAACGCCGGTGTGTTGCCGGATCAGGAGCGCGCTGATCCGGCATTAGAAATGGACGCAAAATGCGCAGAAATTGCAACGTGCGCGTCCAATGGCCCGACTGATCACTGGGATCAAGGCATTCAAGACGTTCAAACGGCACGGCCTCATCGACCATTTCCTCTTGCAGGCGCGCAAGGCTATCGGCCAGATCAAAGAGTGCAACCCTAGGCGCCAATGTAGGTTCAGCGTCCAACAGACCGGCCACAAGCTGCATAAGCTCTAAACGTCGCCGCAACCCCGGCATTCGTGGCGCAAGATACGCGAGATCCCGTGGATCAGCACAAGAATCAACAGTGCGAATGCGTGGTAAGAAACCCGCAGGGCCCGCATCAAAGGCTGCGCGCAATCGGTGTGCCATACGGTCGGAATTCACGATTACTTCCACCCGCGCAACAGCCTCGGGTGGTGCATTTGCAAGGCGCTGCTTGATCCCCTCCATCAGACTATTTGCGACATCGACACCACAAGGCAGGGCAAAAACCCTTGGCTTGGAACTGACTTCAAACATTGCTCAAAAGGTCCTCTGCCAGAGATACATTTTCAGGGCGTCCGACATCACACCAGTCACCGTCGTATATTATCCCATGTAATCGACCGTGTAGTGCTGCACGATCCCAAGCGAGGTTGAGCGAAAAGACCCTATCCGGGATTCCCACCAACACTTTGGGATCAATAATCTGCGCGCCTGTGTAGACCAGATCTTCCCCGCGGCTTAACCGGCCACCATCTAATCTAAAATCTCCGCCTGCCGTATGGCCACGCGCGCGACCGCGCGGAATACACAACAACAGCGCGTCAGCTTGTACATGCGGCCAATGGTCGATCAATTGACTGATGGGGTTCGCTCCACGCCAAACTGCATCACTGTTCAAGGTGACAACCGGCCCTGACTTTAATTTGGGCAACGCTGCGCGCAACCCACCACCTGTCTCCAGCAAATCAGCCTCGTAGGACAACTCAATATCGCGATCTTTCAGATAATTTGAAATCATTTCAGCACGGTAATGGGTGTTGACGGCCACCCTTTGCAGCCGAGCCTGATCTATAATATCAAGGGCGTGGTCCAGCAGTGTCGTTCCCGCAATGGCGATCAGTGGTTTGGGCCGACTTGCAGACAATACCCCCATGCGGGTACCCAAACCTGCGGCAAAGACCAATGCGGACTGCGGCGCAGTCACGATAGAAATTCCGGCAGGGCACGGATCATCGGTTGACAGGCCGGGTGGTGCAATGCGCGTGCAACATGCCGCCTGACACGTCCAACATACTGACCATATCCTGTGCGACCGTCCCGCGCAAACTGTGCAAACAGGCCAAGAATTCGCAAATTGCGCTGCAGACTCAAAACGGCCAACGCAGCCGTGGTCTGTGACGCATCCCGACCAGAGCGATCAAGAAACGCAGTCAACGCCGCGCGCTCTGCCTCTGGGCGAACGTCCCGACGCGCATCTGTTAAAAGCGACGCCAAATCATATACCGCAGGTCCAATCATACCATCCTGAACATCCAGAAACCCAAGTCTATCCAACCCCTCAAGATTTTTGCGCCATGTTATATTTTCTGCATGGCAATCACGCAAAATAACTGTTTCCGCGGGATAATTCCTTAGACACTCACTTAGCGCAGATTTTAACAAAGCAGTTGAATGCGCCGCTCGATTTATGTGGAAAGGTGCAACAATTTCAGATAGGTAATCCGCGTCTGCAATAGACAGATCCAACGGAGTTGGCATTGTCTGCAACTGTGCCAAAGCCGTTCCAACGGCCGCATATGCGGTTGTTTCAACCTCGGGTACTTCCGATACGTCAATCAAGCGCAAAGGGCCAAGATCCGTTACCAGCCCAAAAGGCGGATCCAATGCGAGGACATCAGGCGCCTGCAGTCCGCTATCTGCAAGCACTCTGGCCATCCGGACAACACGGGGTGCTGTGTGTTGCGGATCATACATCAAGATAACAGAGACATTCGCATCCTTTGACAAACGCCAATACTGCCGCAAAGACGCGTCACTTGTCAGTTCTGTCACGTCGGCATGTTGCCAACCGGTTTGCCGCAAAAAGGGCTGTGCTGTTTCGAAAATCACAGCGTTGACATCCGTTTGTCCCAGCTTGGAGCCTGCCACGTCAATATTATGGTTCTTGCGAGAATACTTTTTGGATCTGCTACAATTTCCAGATGCAGAGCAGTGGGTGGGGACAGATCTTGCAAGCGATCAGGCCACTCAATCAGGCATATTGCATCGTCGAAAGCTTCGAGCAGGCCAAGTTCAATAACCTCAAGTGGATCGCTTAACCGATACAAATCACAGTGCCAAAGTTCTGAAAAATCCAGTTCGTATATTTGTACTAACGTAAACGTTGGCGACGGGATTTCCTCTGGTTGTCGCAAACGCGACTGTATCAAGGCACGCGCAAAATGCGACTTGCCCGCACCAATGGGTCCCGAAAGCAGTAAGCAATCTCCACGACGAAGACAATCACCCAATCTACGCGCCAAAATCTCTGTTTCGTCAGGCGAAGGGACATGAAAGGAAATCTTGCGTTGCATGCGATCAGATTAACGCAGCACGCCGTAGCCGCAAGACATCTAGGGCGACCTTGATCACAGATTACGCGCTTATACGACCTGCACAGCCTTCAGATCTTTTACGCGTTCATTCATTACACCCACGCTCTGTTCAATGCATCGGAAACGCAGCAATGTATCACCACCGATGATCGGCATAATACAACAGTTATACTGTCCCAAACGCATGTGCTGGATTATTGCTGACCAAGCGGTGCGATTGCCCTCTCCCATCACTTGATTGCGCAACTCGACCCAAATTGGGCTAGGCCCACAGGCGGCCTGCCACCGGCGTAGTTCGTCAACGATATTAATATCGAGAAACCCGGCGTCTGTGGCATCAGTTCCCCAGCTGTTGCGATAGGCTTGATTGCTCATTGTCAAAACACCGAGATGCGAAAAAACAGCAATTGCATCGTCTACGGTGTCCAATGCTGCCTGACTTTGGCTAAGCTCTGCCCGGAAACGACGTGTCAGAGAAATTTCTGCGCTTATGTCTTCAATCAGAAACGCAATAGCACCATCAGGATGCGGACGGCCCGTAACTTTATAGGTTAACCCAGACGGCAGCGTCCATGTTTCCGAGTATCTGTCATCACAGGCAGCTCGAACCAGCACGGCCAGCTGCTCTCGCCAGCTGGAATAATTTTTGGGCTCTGGCATCATGCGCGCTTCGCGCAAAGTATCGAAAAATGTGAGCAAGTTCGGACGACTGGTCATGAACTGTGCCGGAAGTGCAGTCAGGTCTATCAAAGCAGGATTGAACAGCGCCAGTTGACGATCACGATCAAAAATTGCCAGTCCAATAGGGAGATGCGCAAATGTTTTACTAAGCGTTTGAACAAAATTTCGCTGAGCTATTTCGGCCTGAACAACGCTTTCCACATCTGTGGCATAATTCAACGTCCCGTTCTCATGCGGGACACTCCGTAAATCGAACCATCTGCGGGATCCCTCTTCGGTCTCGTTCACGCGTATACGCCGCACCTCATTCGGCGAAGAACTCTGCATGATGCATACAGGAAGACCAGAATGGCTGCTTAATGACTGATACGCAGGATTGCTCCAAGACACTCCGCCATCTTTACTTGCAAACCAGATTGGATCTGGCGCAGAATTCAATGCCGCTCGCAGCAATTCGGCTTCATGTTGCAATCGAATAACGCGATGTCGGTCAGCCGCATGCGCACCCGCATCGCGCATTTCGATCTGCATCAGGTCATTCTGAACCGTGATCTCCAGCGTTGCTCCATCATCAGAAGTCAACAAAACGGAGGCGTCGGGTGGGGTAGACAATAATTCAGGGAATCGCGCCGATAATGCCGTATGTACATCCCGCCATTTAATATCATTATCGGCGGCCAAGCCCAACGCGATCAAGCCCAAGTCCGAAATATCAGTAACAGTCCCTTTCATCAGGACGATGCGAATGGACCTACCCTGCTCTTTTTTTGTCAGAACATCCGTTTTTGGACGCGAGATTGAAAATAAGAGCAGACCCACCGCGATAGATGCTCCGGCCAATATCGCCGCCAAGACTGAAAATGTAAGTTCCAAAATATTCTTACCTTTTTTCATTAAGTACTTGAAGCATTGATGATTAATAGAAAGTTAACTTT
>JAQXDR010000042.1 GCA_029251265.1 Pseudoprimorskyibacter sp.
TTAGCGCAATCCGCACCGCATCCTGGCGGAATTCGTCCGTCCGTTTCAGTCCCATAGTCAGTCTCCTTTGCTGCAGTAAATGCTATCAAAGGGGCGGCATCAAACCGCGACAGGTCCACTTGCGTGCCACAGGTTTTGAAAGATGGCGGTAATGCCGACGCCAAGCCCCTTTTGGCAAATGAGAATAAGAGCCATGCGAAAACGGATCACGGCTCCAATTGGTCCGAAGATACCCCAAGAGTTTTGGACCAGCCGCGCGCCCAGCATATGCCATCCATGGCCTCAACCCTGTCAAAACCGCAGCACTGGCTCCTGTTAATACCTGTCGTCACTTCATATCTGTTTCCTTACAAGAGGCGCTTGCCGTCCAGCGAATATATAAAATAATAATCGCACATTCGTTCATTATTTGAGGGGTCAAAATTGCAAGCACAAAGGTGAAAACGATTCCGCGCGTGCGCTTGGTAGGTAGGGCACATATTCAAGGCATTTCGAAGGGATAGATGATTAGTCCGCTTTCAGTTTCAGTTTAAGGACGCGTTCTGACAAGCAACATCCAAGACAGACAAACATGGCTTATCGTGTTCGTTTGTTTTCGGTGTACCGCTCATTTTGGATTATTCTGTGGGGCCATACCGGACAATTGCTCCAGATTCACGCTGATATAATTCACGTTACCATACCAATTTGATGTGCTTTCATTCCGCGTATCGACGTCACCGGACACATCCTCATGCATCCCATTGCTTGAAAACTATTGACGCCAAAGCCCACTTCGATTGACTGGCTCTAGACAGATTGGCACGTCAATACCTGATCGATGCACGTCTAAAAGGACAAGAACATGCGACTTCTCGTACTTGAAGACGACCCAGAGCTTGGTCCATGGATCGAAAAAGGACTGACACAGGCCGGTCACATCATCGATCTATTCAGCGATGGCAAAGAGGCCATGATCGGCGCCATGGCGCGGGACTATGACGTGCTGGTTCTTGATCGAATGGTTCCCAGTTTGGACGGGCTGGCTGTGCTCAAAGCCTTGCGACAAGCCAAGGTAACTGTACCTGCCATTTTTCTGACAGCCCTTGATGATATCGACGATCGTGTCGAAGGCCTGCAAGCCGGGGGCGATGATTATCTGGTCAAGCCGTTCGCCTTTACCGAATTGCTGGCCCGGATCGAAGTTCTTCACCGTCGCCCCGGCATTCAGGAACAGCACGTATCGGTTTTGACAGCAGGCGATCTGACAATCGATCTGCACAAACGCACGTGTCAGCGAAAAGGACAAAATATCGACCTGAACACGAAAGAATTCCAATTGCTCGAGATTTTTATGCGCTCGAACAGACGTGTTCAAAGCAAGACCATGCTGCTAGAGCGCGTTTGGGATATGAATTTTGACCCTACCACCAGCCTCGTAGAAACGCATATCAGCCGTTTACGCGGCAAGATAGAAAAACCATTCGGAGATACTATTTTGCGCACGATCAGGGGAGCGGGATATGTTTTTGAGCCGCGTTAAGAGGCTCGCAAGCCAGTCTTCGGTCCGCCTTGCATTAAGCCTCATCGTTGTGTTTTTGGTCGCCACAGCGTTTGCTGGGGCTTTGACATTTCTGCTTGTTCAACGCGAAATTAATCGCATGGCCGATACACGCCTTATCGCTCAGGCAACCCTTATAGAGACGGCTCTTAAACTGGGTGAGTCCCCTTCAGAGCCTGCTTTGGGTCAGTATTATCTAATTATTTCAGATAATAGCACGATCGGTCGTTTGCCTTTTGACACACCAGACGAGCGCGACGGGCGTTATTTTTTGGACCGTAGGGGGCCAGAGTTTCACTATCTGAGCCGCACGTTGCCCTCAGGCACACGCATTATCGTTTCCGAAAACGCAGATCGCCAAGATGAGCTGCTAGACACCTTGCTAGGCGGACTTTTCATCTCGCTTGCGGGTATGTTGTTTATCGGCATTGTCACAAGTATTTGGTTTTCTCTGCGCGCCCAAAAGCGCCTTGATCTGATCAACGAAGGACTGGCAAAGGTCGCAAACGGGCATTTAGATACGCAGATTAAGCTACCCGGACGACACGATGATCTAAGCCTTCTGGCCGAGCGGATAAATGCAACGACGCGGCGATTATCGCAGTCAATGCAACAGATGCGGGTTCAGTCGTCAAATATTGCGCACGATCTGCGCACACCTCTCGCAAGGTTGCGCGCTAGCCTTGAAAGCAGCCTGGACGACCTAATCAAAAGCGGACAACCTATGACAGCCGACACATTAGGTTCCGCACTAGAGCAGATCGATCAATTGGTCGCCACCTTCAATGCACTGCTGCGGTTGTCACGGGTTGAAACAGGCGCAGGAAAATCTGCATTCAAACGGGTCGACTTAGGACCCTTGATAACACATGTTGCTGAAATTTATGCGCCCGTCATGGAAGACCAAGGCCAATATCTTGTCGTTCACATCGCAGATCCTTCGGGGATTAATGGCGACTGGGATCTCATGGTGCAATTGCTGGCCAATCTGATTCAGAATGCCTTACGTTACGGGGCGGTAGGACAGACCGTCACACTTCAAGTTCAAGGCTCTGTGGTCAGTGTCATTGATCAAGGTCCCGGCATCCCGCCGGACGAACGCGAAAAAGTTCTAAGGCCACTTTATCAATTGGAACAAACACGCCAAAACTATGGTTTCGGATTAGGGCTGTCGATGGTTGCAGCGATATGCACGCTGCATGATGCAACCCTTCAGCTGTCAGCTTCTGACACAGGTCAAGGTTTGACCGTAACAATGCGATTTCCCAAGCTTACAAAATTGTAAATTCGAAGTCAGGCACCTTTGAGGTTGCGTGTCTATCTCTTGAACAATGTAACGAATTAAAGAGGAAGACAGTTTCATGGAACGCATCAAATCAACCGTCCTGACCTTCGCCGGCCTTATCTTTGCCCTTGCAGTCATGGGTTTCTTTGCCTCAGTCGGATTGGTTGTTATTGGAGCACTTTGTGTCGTGGGTACACTCACCGCACTCATCGCAGCGATTACAGCGCTGATGACCAAACGCGACCCCGTACCTGGACTGGCCTGAATAGCCGTCATGCTGATGCACACCACGAATGCCCGTCGGCCTGAGGCCTTGGTCAAAGCTAATCACAACTGACCGCAGGTAAAGAGGTTGGTGTGATTGGGTCGGCCAGAGGAAATCTATGGCCAGAGATTGCACAAGAATACACCGCATTTGGGTATTTTAAAAATCATACTCGGCCCGATGATCTAGTTCTTTTGACAAAATGGTTCCGGCCCATGCAGTTTATCCACATAAAGGTCGCGCGGATGCGTGCCAAGTTAGCGATGTCCCGGGTGAAATCCCCGGCTATCTGACGTTCAGAGGAAGAGTCATGACACAATCAATGGTTCAGTCACCAAAACCACACACAGTTCTGGCGAAGATATTTCACTGGGGGTTTATTGTCATCTTCGCTTATGCAGTGATCAAACAGGTGGGCACGATCAGTGATTTAGGTGACACGGCCTTGCTTCGTTTCGAGGTCTTTTTCGCGCTCGGTTTTTTGGGGCTTTTGGTGGCGCGCTTTGTTTATATGCGACTGACGCGGCCAACAGCGCTGCCAGAAGGGACACCCCGCATGATGAAACTGATGGCGCGGGCGGGACATCTTGCGATCTATGTCAGTCTTGGATCAATTGCGCTCTCCGGACTGATGATTGCCGCGGTTTACTCCATGTATGGGCCGGAAAACTGGATGATAGAACCTGTGCTATGGCTGCATGAAAGTGCCGTGGCCGCCTCGTACCTAACAATTGGCATTCATATCTCAGCCGCTGTGTTCCACCGGATAAAAGGAGATGGGATTTGGTCCGCCATGGTGCCCGTTTTCAAAGAAAGGCCGACAGATGGCGCGTGATAAAAGTTGGGTCTTTGGTCGCAGACCTTGCCCCGACCGCCATAGGGGAACACCCCACATACCAACCGTGTCGCAAAGCGCCCCATAGGCCCCGCAACCCGATCGCTGCACCAAAATACACGCAAGACAGAGCCCACGGCAGGTCATCCGTCATGCCCCTACCCTAGCAAGCGATGCAAAAAATTTGGCAGGCCCCAGAGACTAAACTGTTCGCGTGTTTCTGGTCCAAACCGAAATGCTCCAACCAAGCGCGTCTTATCAACATCACAAGGCTAGGCACGCAACGCTTCAAATCCACACCTTAGAAAGCTGTCAATTTGAGGCACAGCAACATCTTCTTTTTGCATACGCATCGCCCCCGCGTGCTGCGCATCCACAAACAGGGCCCCTATTTTGGTCGGCACATCCTGTCGAAAGGCGTTGTTTGATTTCATATCTTCGATCCAACGCGAAATGCCTTCCAAAAACATCTGCCTCAGGTCCTGCAAAGCTTGGGCCGTAATCGGCCCAGATCTATGTCGTTGGGCACGCAACATCACAAACAAACACCCGTTTGGAATGCCAAGAACGTTTCGATCTTGCAAAAGAAACGCAATCACGGCGTCGACGCTTTCATCAAATGATTTACCCGACGCAAAAATTTCCAGCAGAGGCTCCACCGCAAGCGTCTGATACAAAGATAGAACCTCAGCCTTGAGGCCATCATCACTGCCAAACGCACGATAGATCGCAGGTTTTGAAGTCCCTGTTTTTTTACAAATATCCGCAATCGAAACCAAATATGGATCATGTGTCCAATACTCATACAATGCAGTTTTCAAAACCACAGCATGATCCAGTGTCGTTGGTCTGCCCCGCGTAGGGGTATGTTTATTACTCAATTTCGGACCCATAAGTACTTTATTATTGACCGGAGCTTTCCGTACCCATAGTTACGTTAAAAATTCCCCAATACCACCCTTGAAAATAGGAGCGCGAAATGTCGAAAGATCCCATCGGTTTAGTGGCAAAGATGAACGCACTAAGTCTAATGTTGATTACTCCGGAATACTACAAGGTTCGGCGCATGCGCGCCAAAAACGCATCCAAAATTGATCACAAACCTGCCAATTTGTCTATGGAGCCAAAGCGGATGCAAGTGGATGGGCTTAATATCCGATATGCCCAAAACTCTGTAAAGAATGGTCCCAGCATCCTGTTTCTCAGTCCGCTTCCTCAAAGTATTCTTTGTTACGATAAGGTATGGGCGTCTCTTTCAGAAAAAACCAATCTTGTCGCACTGGATATGCCCGGTTTTGGACGCAGCGACGGCGATAGCAGCTATATGTCATTTGCCGCCCAAAGTGCATTTCTTGAGAAATTCGTCGCCAAGATGGGCCTTTCGGACTTTCACATCGTGGCGCCTGACGTCGCAATGCCCGTGGCGTTACACTACGTGATTCATCGAAACCACAAGGCCAAGAGTATTCTAATCGGAGACGGTCCGGGAATATTGCCATCGTCTGATGGAAGCCTGATCAAGAAGATTGTCGGGTCGGGATTTTGGCGCACCACCGTGAATATGACAGGTGCGGCGACTTTTATTTCTGGCGCAAATTCATTAGGTTATCTGCACTATAGCCCTACAGCAGAGGAAATGTCTGATTACCTCGCATCGTATTCAGGGCGTATGTCGCAAATTACGAAATGGTTTAAAAGCTACCCAGAAGGTTCGAAAACAATTGATCCCCATCTTGAAACTCTGACGGTGCCTGTTCAGGTGTTCTGGGGTGATCAAGACGCGTTTCTGACAACAGATAATGCCAAAAGGTTGCACGCCCGACTTCCAAACAGCGCGCTTACAATTTTTGAAAACTGCGGGCATTTTTGTTACCAGGACAAAAGCGGCGCTTTTTGCGATATGCTAGATGCGTGGGCGCAGGGCGGATACACATCAGCCGTAAAACATGGCTAGCGCTGCCAGCGCTCCCGATCGTCTGATCCGGGTAAAGGGCCGCTTGGCCGCAAGTGTATCGAGGCTCCTTTGTAAAGAGGCTGTCTGAGCATGAGACAGGGATTGTTGCAGGTCACGTGCAACAGTCCCGTATCTCGTATGTGGTTCAACATGACGTAATATTTGCAAAACAAAACTGACAATAGCAGCCTATCAAGCAACCGTTGAAGTTGACCGGAACAACCAGACCGCCAGCAAGGGAAACAAAACAAGTTCCAAAGCAAGCGATGGCAAAATGTCCGTGCTCAATACTGCTCCGCCCTCCAGACCGCTAAAGCGGAAGACCCCAGCACAGGCGATGGCGATGCACAAAATTCCCAAGGTATTGCGCAGTGGCGCTGAAAAGAACGCCCCAAAAAAGAACACAGCCCCGACACAGAACCATATGCCGCCTATAAAGCGGATATGACTGTCTTGAACATGATAGATAGCATCATTGGTCACGGTCAGAAACGGCTCGGAAATTTGCCAACCAAGCGTCAGAATTCCACCCAGTCCAATGTTTAAGCCCAAAGCCATGATTGCAGTTCCAATCAGGACAAGAAGTATTTTCAAGGGAAGCGAATATGTCATGCGATGCTCCTATCTGCATGAAGTAAGCCAATTCATTTAATTGGTACGCGTTCCATAAACTATAAACTTGACAGCGCAAGACTTATTTGAAACGCGTATTGAAAAATTATGGAGTATACCTTTGACCAAACCAGCAGGTCGCCCCCCCCGCAGCGAAGAAGACGTCACCAAGTTTCGAACAAAGGTTTCAAAAGGCGCGATGGCACTGTATCGCGAGCAAGGTTTTGAGGCCGTCTCAATGCGCAGATTATCAAAAACCATAGGATGCGCGCCAACGACCCTTTACGCACATTTTTCCGGAAAAACAGAAATTCTCATGCTGTTGTGGTCGGATATTTTATCAGAGATGGCCGCGCATATCGAATTAAGCCTAAGGCCGATCACCCACCCGGTTGATAAACTTCAGACAGCAGCCGTGATATTTGTAACATACTGGATTGATCACCCCGACCATTTTCGCCTTGTGTTTATGTCAACCGACGTCGGGCGATCAGACGTAGACGGCTTTCTGCAGAACACTGATGCGTTGCAACATTTCAGGGTATTTGACGACCTTATCAGCGATCTGGATCAAACAAACAGCCCACTCAGGGTGCAGGCAGACACCTTGATCGCCAGTCTGATCGGGCTGGCGATGTGCTTAAATACACTGCACGGATACAAGTGGTCCGTCATGTCCGAAATGGTCAATCAACTGCTTACCGGCTTTATCAACGACCCAGAGCAACAGCATTGATGCCAATCCTCCCGATAGCTCGACACCGCGTGATGCAGACGGGTCTGCGGCGAAACGCAGACAGCGGCTTGAAAACGCGGTGAGCGTTTGCCAAAACCATTTCTCACTGGATGAAAAACACGTCAGGTGCGACTCAATGATCAAAGCGTGTCCTTCTGGCAGCCGTTTTGAAAACCATTATCGCACAGTAGCTTTAACCGCCGCGTATCCTCGCGGCTCCAGCCAGTTGGATTGGTGACCTGAATCCACGGCCCGATATAGTCCTGAGCGTAATATGCATGACCATGACCAGCTGGTGCGCCAAAAGATAGCGCCATATCCAACGCAAGCTGAAACTGCGTCACAACGGGCATAAAAATTAAATGTTCCGACATGTCCTCTGACGGTGGATCCAGCATCCAAGGCGGGGCGCGCCAGATAGAGCGGGGATCGTAGAACACAACAGGATCACTGGAATACTGCAAAAAGACGATCCGCATACCCCCCCAATCGGCTGTCCCCTCTGACGCATCCCTGATGTTGGACGCGTAGCGAACCAAAGACCCGTTGCCAATTGTGGGCAACACCCATGGCGTTCCATCGGCCCTTTGACTTTGAACATAGTTCCAGAAGGTTGACGGAAACGGTGGCCCTGCCCAAAACGCGCCGCTAATTGGGTCATCTAAAAGACGAAAAAGGTTGGTTGCATACATTGATGACCAAGCCCCAAGGCTCAGGCCATGTGCATATAAACGAGGGCGGTCATCAGCGGGAAGTGTCTTCCAGTAACCGTGAACCGCATCCTGCAAAGCCGTCGCCTGATCGAGACCCGTGTTTGTCTCAAGGATCAAAGCCAAAGGTGATTGCAAATACGAATATTGCGCCGCAACGGTCGCAATATCGCCATTGTGCATATATTCGACGGGATCATGTGATCCCGGGTCCATCCAACCGGTGCCCGTGGGACTTGCTACGATCAGGACCTCTCGTTCGAATGCTCCTTGACGTTTGAGCTCGGCCAGAGCCATCTCGGCCCGTTCCTGCGCTGTTTCGGCATTCGCGCGTCCAACATAGACCCGGATTGGGTCAAGCGCGTCGCGCCCCGTAAACTGGGCAATATCGTTTGCGTTCGGTCCCGACATGATAAAGTCGCGTCCGGGCTGCCCAATGCCCCCCCAATCGATTAAAGATTCGGCACTTCCAGTCATTCGGGGATCCAAAGGCTTGGCCGGGGCATCTTCGAACAGTTGCTGTGCGGTCTCGTAGCTTTTATCCAAGCCAACAACGACGCGATCAAAGATGCCATCGCGGCTTACCACGAACAAAACAAGCACCACCAAAACAAAACCCAAAACATTTGCACGACGTTTTGGCATAATCCAATATAGCCTAGCTCGGATTATTCGGAATAATGCGGCAATCAGACGTCCCAGAAAATATGCCAAGGCAAAGGTAGCGGCAGCGACCCAAAGTATCGTCATAAGATGCAGGGCATCAGCCGGTTCCATGGTCATTTTTTCACGCAGATCATTTTGCCAAACCAAGCTGAACCACAAAACCCAAAAGAACATAGCAATTAAAGGAATTGTAAAAATCGTGATCACAATCTGCGCCGCTCGCCCTTTTAACACCGGAAGGTCTGCCGCCCTCCATAAAACAGCAATGATCTGGCCCAACAGATACCCGATCGCTGTGACGACCCCGCCAAGAAGGCCTTGAATTTCCGGCCCGCGCGGGATTAACGAGGGCGTAAGCGATGCTGCAAAAAACAATAATCCAAGTAGGAAGCAAGGAAGTGAGAAGGACCCGATAACCCGAATGACCATTTTAAGCATCATGTATTTCCTCATGAAGGGACCAAAGGGTCCAACACCCTGAATTAGGTCTTATATACCTGTAAAGCGGACGCATATAAGTATCTGACCTACAGATTTCACCCCGCTGCTGAGAAAAGAGCACTTGGTATGCAGGGCCACAAGGACGAATTAAATGTTTGAACGCAAACGGTACAAAATCTTTTCGCGGCTCTTTTGTGCGGCACCCGCCTATTTTGCTATCAGTGTTTTGCTGACGATACTTCCTTTTGCCACCTCCGCCCAATCACAAGTGCAGGAATTTCAATCCTCTATCCAGCCCAATGCTGCCGGGCCAACCCGAAACGTACCCTTCTTGACCTTGCGCAATCTGACAGGATCACAAGATCCTGCTCGTGTGTATGGCGATGAACGAAGCACACTCAAAGCTGGGCTCTGTCAGTTGACCGAATTTGATTTTGGCAAATTGGGTCCATTGGCTGACAGGGCTCCGGCTTTTGTTCGTGAAGAATTTTTGAGCGTGGACCAAATACGCCAACAAGACCCGGATAGCGTCGTTGAAAACCTGCACAAAACGACAGCAGGGCGAAGCATGGCACTTTACGTACACGGATATAATATAGGATTTGAAAAGGGATGCAGACGCGCCGTGCTCTTGCAGGAAAACGCGAGATTGACCGAACGTTTTCTCTGGTTCAGTTGGCCGTCAGACGGGGCAATAGCCTACTATACGCGCGACGAGGCCGATCTTTACTGGAGCGTTCCAGATCTGGCGGACACCATCATAGATTTGGACGCTCAATTCGGAAATGCTGCCGTTGATGTCATTGGTCATAGTCTCGGCGCGCGAGGGGTCGTGCTTGCCCTGTACGAAGTCGCGAATCGAACGCCTGATATCCGCTTGGGAGACGTGGTTCTTTTGGCCCCCGACATGGATTTTGAAATCTTCCAACGCTTTGCGGCGCGGATTGTGTCAATTGCGCGGTCGGTGACGGTCTATATTGCAGATGGGGATCGTCCCCTTGCCGTTTCAGCTCAGGTCCATGGCTACCCCCGACTTGGGGAAACAGGAAATGACACCTCCACCCTATCCGGAGTTGAGTTCATTGACCTGAGCAAAATATCCGGAAACAGCCCTTCTGGGCATTTATACCATATACACAGCCCGCTGGTTGGCCAGGATCTGGATCAACTTTTGAACAAAGACATGCCAGCAGCAGATCGCCCGAATTTGGAACAATCAGGACCTAATTACTGGGTCATGAAAATGCCTGATCAAGAGCAGAACGATTAACCGGCTTGGTCGTCCAGAGGTACGTCCATCCCCACCACCCTGCTTTATTGAATCATATCTGCCAATTTCAGACGTTGGATCTTACCCGACGGCCCCTTGGGCAATTCGGGCAGAAAATGGATACAATTGGGGGTCTTGAAAGCCCCCAACCTCTTTTCGCACAGCGCGATCAACGTATCTTCTGAAAGATCTGATCCGGGTTTGACCGCAACTGCCGCTTCGACCGTTTCACCATACTGGTCGCACGACCTTGCAAAAGCTGCGGCCTCAATAATTTCGGGAACCGAATACAAGACCTCGTCGATTTCCCGCGGGGCAATATTTTCGCCCCCCTTGATGATCAACTCTTTCAAGCGACCGGTCACAAAAACATAGTTGTCTTCATCAATATGTCCCAAATCACCGGTGCGCAGCCAATCTCCGACAAATGTTTTGGCGGTGGCCTCGGGGTTGTGCAGATACCCAAGCATAATATTCGGCCCTCTGACTGCAATCTCGCCCTGTTGTCCAATATCACAGGGTTTCAGGTCGTCACTTAGGATGCAGACTTCATTGCCAAAGGCCACCCCTGGCGACCCAATTTTGCGGATCCCCGGAGGTAGCGGATTGGATAGAATCTGAGCCGCCGTTTCCGTGAGCCCCATGGTTTCCACGATGGGAACCGTAAAACGGTCCTCAAAGGCAGTCTGTGTCTCAATCGCCAGCGCCGATGAGGCCGAACGTCCAAAACGAAGGCGCGCGCATACCTCGGGGCTGGGATTGCCGTCACTGTGCAGCAAATGACTGATGATAGTCGGGACCACAGAAAACCACGTCACTTTTGAAAGGTCGGCTTGGTCCCAAAATCGGCTGACGGAAAATCTGGCCGTCATCGCCAAAGATCCCCCGGAAACAAGCGCACTCATGACGCTGACACATAGCCCGTTGATATGGTAAATCGGAAGGACACAAAAGCCGCGGTCATTCGGGGAAAGGTCGTGTGCAATTGCGGCCGTCCACCCCCCCGCCAAAAGGCTGGCGTGACTGTGTATCACCCCTTTTGGTTGGCCCGTCGTTCCCGAGGTATACATTAACAAGGCGTGCTGTTTTGATGTGTAGTTGGCAATGTTTGACCGAGTTAACAGCATCTCTGGTCGGATAATCTGAAACCTGTCGGGCGCGATATTGCGGATCGTTGCCACTTGGCTGTCGTGAACAAATGCAAACCGTGCTCCGCTATGGTCCAGTGCATAGGCAATTGCATCCGGCCCGGCAGCGAGATTTATCATCGTTGCGCGAAATCCACCATATACGGCCGCAAATAACGCAAGGACACCTTCGCGCCCGTTCGGGTGCACAATGGCAACGCTTTCCCCCGGTGCCATGCCAAGACCGGCCAGTCCCATGGCCATTTCGCGTGCCTGATCGCGAAGCGTGGTCCAGGTCAGAGTGTCCCCCTCTTCAGGGAAAACAATTGCAACGTCAGAAGTTTTGGCCCGTGCATCCAACCAGTCCCGGACTGTGCCCGTTGGAGGAACTGCTTTGTCCAAAATCATCTACCGACCTCATCCCAATAATCGCCGAAAATGTCTTCGACAGCGGGTTCAACTGCGGGAATTTCGCGAACAATTTTGGTCGATTGCAGAAAATGACGCCAATGCAGATTGGTGTCGATCGAATTGCCTCCCCACGACCCACAGCCCATCGACAGGGAAAAAGGCATACCATTGCTAAAGGATCCACCTGTCGCAAAGGTGTGCGCCTGATTGACAATAATGCGGCTGGTTGGAATGTTGCGCGCCAGAACTAGTGGTCTGTTGGCATCATTTGTATGCAGGCCAACCGAATGTCCTGCCCCCTGATGCAGTTGCAAATCACGCGTGATACGCAGTGCATCATCAAAATTTTTGGCACGATAAACGCTTAGTACCCGGCTCAGCTTTTCCCCGGAAAGTGGATGCGAAGGCCCGATCCCCGTTGTTTCAACCGCGATATACGATGTATCAGACGGCACACTATCCGTGAGGCCAAGCGCAGCGATGGTTTTATCTGCGTCTTGTGCGATGGCTTTGGGGTTCAAATGGCCTTTGGTCCAAAGTGTTGAGGTGATTTGGGTGTCATCTGTGATCAGGGCAGCGCCGGTGCGTGCCATCTCGGCGACAAAGTCATCATATATCGCGTCGACAATCACCACGGCATTTTCCGACGAGCACGATGTTGCATTATCAAAGGTTTTCGACGCTTGGATTTTATCGGCTGCATCTGCAAGATCCGCCGTCTCGTCAACAATAACGGCCACGTTTCCCGCACCAACAGCCAGCGCAGGCGTGCCCGATGTATAGGCCCGTTTGACGTTATTTTGACTGCCCGTGACCACGACAAGATCTGCCGTTTCAAGCAAACGTTGTGTTTTCTCCTTAGATCCGCGACCCGGGATCATCTGTACCAGATCACGGTCCAAGCCGATCTTATCAAACTCGGCATGAACGTAGGTCAAAAGCGCCTCGCAGGTGGGCACCCCTTTGGGGGACGGCGATAGAACAATCGCATTACCGCATTTTACAGCGTTGATGATGTTGTTTGCCGGTGTAGCACCCGGATTTGTCGAAGGCACCACAGCCCCAATAACACCGATAGGTCGGGCAATTTCCGTGATACCTGTTTCCGCTTCATCCAAGATCACACCAAAGGTCTTTGCCGTACGAATATCGCGCATCAACCCCAAAGTTTTACGGTGGTTTTTTATTATCTTGTCTGCCACGTTGCCCAAGCCTGTCGTTGACACGGCAAGTTCAGCCAAATGCCGGTTGCGTGATGGCTCCATGATGGCCCATGCAGCGGCCTGTGCCGCCCGATCATAAAGCTGTTGTGACCCGCATTTTTCAAATGTGGATTGCGCAACGCGCGCCCGCAAAACGAGGGCGTCGACCTCGGCAATGGGATCAACGGTGTTCATCTGCTATATTCCTGATTGAAAATCACGGCGCTCTTGGTCAAAGCGCCGTGATAATTGTGTTAAAGTCCAGCCAAAAGCGTTTCCAAGGTGACCTGACGGGCGGCCCACATATCCAACACTTCATCACGCGTCATGATATGCATCGGCGATCCACCCGCCGCCATCCGGCTTTGCACCCGTTTGTTTTCAAACATGGTGGGCACCGTCGCCGCAAGATGGTCAATAATGTCCTGGGGCGTCCCCTTTGGCACCATCACACCGCGGAAATTGACCGACGCATTGTCGATGTCAAACCCCTGCTCCATCATTGTTGGAACATCCGGCAAGAAGGCTTCGTTACGCTGCACGTCGAACACGCCGAGTATTTTGACGTTGCCTGCGGCCTGCGCACGATATGCGTCAGATAGGTTATTGACGCCACCCAAAACTTGCCCGGCAATCACCGCCCGCATCGCACCTGCACCCCCGGCATTATTGGGAATATAGGCCAATTTCACACCCGCTGCTTTTTCCAGTTGCAGTGCGGCAATGTGATGTCCAACAAACAACCCAGCCCCCGAAAAGGTCAGACCGCCCGGGTTTTCCTTGGCGTAGGCAACGACATCGGCCATCGAATTGAACGTACTATCTGCACCGACCACGAACACGGCCGGATCCGCTCCCCAATTTGCAATGGGCTCAAAGCTATCTGCCGAATAGGACACACCACCCTCAATCGACTGAGCGATAAAATGTGGAATGTTGTACGCGCCAAGTGTGTACCCGTCCCCTTCGGCTTCGGTTGCGAACCAATTCCAGCCCACACGTCCGCCGGCACCGGAGCGATTCAGGATAGCAATAGGCATGCCCAAGGCGTCCTTATTGCCTGCCGTCATCGTCACAATTCGGGCCTGAAAATCAGTTGCGCCACCAGCCCCATAGCTGACCATCAACATAATTGGCCGTTCCGGATAGCTGCCGTGGCCCTCGGCGAAAGCTGATCCCGCCATTGCAGCCAGAGCCAGCGCGGCCCCTGCGATCCATTTTTTCATAGTATCCTCCCTAGGGTTGAGCCTGCCGTTATTACGGTTCAGAAAAAGATCTCATGCGGTGTGAACACATTCAGCAACTGCGCAAAAAGACCATACATAACCGCCATGAAAGCAGCGGTAATCAGCAGCCTTTTGACCCAGCTTTGCGCATGGGTATGCGGGGCCGGATCGTAAAGCGTTAACAGTATAAAAAAGGCAATCGCGGTGGCGGTGTAGAACCCAAGCGCCTTTGCGGCCCAAAAGACATAAAGACATGTCACCACGAGACCCGGCAGCATATTTCGCAACGCCGAGACGCTGATGCCATTGCCCACTTTGGTTCGACCCAAAACTGCCTTGGCAAAGGTCCAAATCGCCAAAACAGCAAAAACAGATGATATCAGCCTTGGAAAGATGAACGCGTCTGCGGGCTCTTGTGTGAAGCTGATGTAGGCGACGCTTGTCCCTATGGCCGCAATCACACCAGAGGCAATGATATGCTGGTTACGTGGTAAATCAGTCATGACAACGCCTCTTCTTTTGCAATGGCTTCGTCTTTGGTGGTGTAGCGGCGCATCATCACTTCCATCCAGATCGAATAGCCGATGGAGGCGGTGACAATGCAGATCAGCAACCAGTTCAGCCACCCGGTGAAAAAATATACCCCCACGCCTATCGTGGCCGTCGCAATCATCGACCCTTGAATGAAATTCGCTTCGGCAATCGGTCCAAGGATGAGGCCCAACACAAGCGGAGCAGCCGAAAATCCAAACCTTTCAAGAAAATACATCGCGATGCCGAGCGTGGCCATGACATAGACGTCGCCCATGGAATGTTGAACAGAATAACTACCAAAAAGAGCAAGCCCCAGCACAATAGAGGCCATGACCGCCCGAGGCACCTGCGCCACCCGCGCGGCCAGCCCTGCGATGTACAACCCAAAAATGCACATCAGAATTTGGCCGATCAGCATAGAGTCGATAAACGTCCACGCCACCTGCGGATAGTTCATGAAAAGATCTGGGCCGGGAAAAATACCGTGTATCAGAAGCCCGCCCAATAGCACTGCTGCCGTGGGCGATCCGGGAATGGACAGTGTCAAAAGAGGAACCAAAGACGGACCTACCATTGCATTATTGGCGCTTTCGGCAGCAATCACGCCTTCGCTATGACCTGTGCCGAATTTTTCGCTTTCGCGGCTAAATTTCCGCGACTGGTCATAGGCAACCAGACCTGCGATCTGACCACCAACCCCCGGAATCAACCCGATGATCGACCCTGTCAGCGTGCCAATGACCAAGGCCGTCTTACGCTTGAATATCTCGATAAATGCGAAGCGGATGGGATGTTTTTTGACAGTTATGACCTCGGCAGTATCCTTGGTGCGTCCCTTGGTGAACATCGTGATCACCTGCGGAATTGCAAACAATCCGATCAAGGCCGGTATTACGTTGATGCCCCCGCTGACCGCGGGATGAAAGATAAACCGCTGCGCGCCCATGATATCGTCAAAGCCGATCGTTGCCAGCCAAAGACCAATGCAGCCCGACAACAACCCTTTCACAACCGAACTTGAATCCAGTGTCCCAATCACGGTCACGCCCAGGATTGCCAACCAGAACAAATGCGATGGACCAAAAGCAAGCGCCCATTGCGCCAAGACGGGCGTCAGGAAAATGAGCAGCAGAACGCCAAACACACCCCCAATCGCAGACGCGAGGAACGACACCTGCAAGGCCTTTGCACCTTCGCCTTTTGTGGCCATCTTATGCCCGTCAAGCGTCGTGGCAATATTCGCAGGCGCCCCGGGTATCTTGAGCAAAATCGCACTCACCGCCCCGCCTGCCACGGTCGACGTGTAGGCCGCACCCAGCAAGATCAGACCTTGCTGAGGCTCTAGCTGAAACGTGAAAGGTATTAACAAAGCCACGGCCATTGTCGGCGACAGCCCCGGCGTCGCACCCAAGATCAAACCGCCGACAGTCCCAAGCACCAAAAGCCCGAAATTGACCGGGCTGAACACGTCGCCCATGTAGAACAGGAACTCCATCTCGCCCGTCTCCTCCCGAACTAAGGCTTGACCAATTACGCTAGGGGATGAAAATAGTTTTGCAAATGTTTTCATAAAATAGTATAAAAATGGATCTTAGACGTTGATATGAAACATAAAAAAGCAGACATTATTGCGGTTGCAAAAGCAGCAAGCGTATCGCCATCAACGGTCTCGCGATATTTCAACCACCCTGAATTGTTGAAATTGGCGACCCGCAAAAAAATTGATTCCGCCGTGCGGCGGACTGGCTATATCCGAAATCGGGCAGCGCAAACCATTCATGGCATTCGCTCCGGAACCATTGGTGTGTTGGTCCCAACACTCGACAATGCGATTTTTGCAGAAGTGGTGCAGGCGTTTTCTGACACGGTTGCCGCCAATGGGTTTACCATTTTATTGGCGTCACATGGATATGATCTACAGCGCGAATATAAAATCCTACGCAAATTTTTAGAACACCGCGTTGATGGTGTCGTTCTGACAGGGCTCGATCATGACGAAGCGGTATTTCAACTTATAGACAGTCAGAATATACCCTGTGTGCTGATCTGGAATTACGCCGCCCGCTCGCGGTATCCAGCCATCGGGGCCGATAACGAATTAGCTGGCAAGATGATTGCTGATCATATTGCGTCCTTGGGGCATAGAAAGATCGGATGCATGTTTCCCCCAACCCATGGAAACGACCGCGCACTGGCACGACGCGAGGTGGTAATCGATACATTGCACTCTTATGGAATAAGCATCCCGGAAGAATGGATGTTACAAACGGTGTACAGTATTTCAGCGTCGAAAAGTGATGCATCAAGGCTGTTTTCGCAGCCTAATCAACCGACTGCACTGATCTGTGGCAACGACGTCTTGGCCACGGGCGCTTTATACGCGGCGACCGCTTCGGGGTTAAAAGTGCCAACAGATGTGTCCATCGTCGGCATTGGGGATTTCAAAGGCTCTTCGGAAATCGAACCCGCACTGACCACTGTCAGGCTTCCTGCAAAACGAATTGGACAACAGGCCGGCGAAGCTCTTGCCAACGCGATCATCACCACCGAAGGTCACACAAAAGACAGCATACACTGCGAGCCGGAGCTTATAATCAGACGATCCAGCATGCCCATGCGCAACACCTGAAAACCCTAAAGTCCCCGAGAGATGGCGCGCCTGTCACCATGGCATATGATCTCGCACTGAAAACTGAAATAGCCTACCAAAACCAAAAAGAGCGGAGATGCACGCAAAAAACCTTCGCACATTTTCAAGACTTGGTTTCGATTGCCACTGCACGGATCACGCTCCGGATATTTCGCACCGTCCGGGCTTGCTGCTGCCCAATCCGGTTTTGTGTGCACTCATGCGGGTTGGGCTAAGCTCGTCCAGCTTTTTGACTTCAACGACTCCAAAATACCCTCAAACGCTGCCAGGCCATTTATAACATCATCCAGCGGAACAGGGTAAACAGACCGAGTTTTTATAGACATCGCAAATGCTTCCAACTGGGCCCGTTCCATGGACACCTCTGCATGGTGCCAGGTTTGCGGCGTCCCAACAACAGGGGTCCATGTCAGATCGTTTTCTCCACGCAGCTCAAGCCACCCTTTTTCGCCAAACACCTGTAATCGAAAATTCCGCGCGGTTGCGGTCATGGTGGCCAAGGTTCCGGTGGCGTCGTTTTCAAAACGAAACATCATCGTCGTCACGTCATCATGATCTATCTGATGGACCAACCGATTACTGATTGCAATCACGGACCCAATAGGGCCCAAGAGATGGATCATGAGATCAATCACATGAATTCCGGCTGCTGCCAGACCACCTGCGGGGCTTTCACCCGGTGCAACGCGCCAGATTTCCGGTGTGTAGACTTCGCCAAAGCCCACATGACTGCTCATATTGCCCTCGACATGCAGAATGCGACCCAGATCCCCTGAACGGATCATGCTTTTCATCCGCGCAACCGCCGGTAAAAACCGACGATTGTGCCCCGGCGCAAAGATGACATCCGCACGCCGGACGGCATCCACTGCCGTTTTTGCACCCCGATGTGTGAGGGCAATGGGCTTTTCGCAAAACACGTCTTTTCCTGCCGCAGCAACTTGCACGATCTGACGTTCATGTTGCGAATGCGGTGTGGCAAGGACAATGCCGTCCACCTCTGGATCCTTCAGGACAGACGCCAGATCGTCACTTAGAAAAATATCGTTTTCTCTGCTCCAACACAGGGCCTTATCAGGCGATCTTGCCACCGCATGCGTAAACATCACACGTTCAGACAGTCCCTGCACTGACGCAACCAGAATGCGGCCCCACCGTCCCGGACCGACCAGAGCCAGTCGCGCCACATCCCCGTCATGCGGTATCTTACGCATAGTTGAAAGAGATATCTTTTGCGCCTTCCCATAGAACCAGATTGCCAAGGGTCATCAAATTCTCCAGTCCTGAGGTCAACGTAATAAAGTGGTTTCCTGCCAACTGACCCATTTTTGACGAAAAATCGACGCCGCCGTAAGCAAGCAAAATCTCGGTCTCGCTGATCCCGCCTGGATACAGGATAATCTGTCCCGGCGCCGGATGACTTGTGTGATTTTCATATCCAACGCCAAAATCATGGTCACCAAGTGGGATCCACACGCCCTCTCCCGACCAGCGCACGTGAACAATTTTTCCGCCATAGGGCATTGCTGATTCAAAAGCGGCACAGGTTTGCGGGGCAGCGTCGCGTTCCAATTTCGCATCAAAACTGAACGGCCCAGCGGTTATTTTTAGTGCACTCATGTGTCTTCTCCTTATGATTTACTGAAAACGGGCCATTGAAAAAGCCTCTAGGTCCTGTCGCATTCGACCATGTAACGCGAAAGCGGCGGCTTCGCGTCCCATCAGCGGCCCAAGCGTGAATCCATTGGCAGTGGCCGCAACCGATACCCCGTCATACCCCGGCACCGGCCCAATCAAAGGCGCCCCATCGATGTCGATATTCATGGCCGCCCAACTGCGGATCATATGCAGACTGCCTACCAGTGGTACCGTATGGGCGGCGACCCATAAACTGCCCTCAAGACTATCGGGCAAAACATCTGCATATCCGCTTGGCCCAGTTGTTGCGGGCCATGCACCCCCGATGATGATTGATCCCGAAGCCGCCTGTTTCATTGTCAAATGGCGTCCTGCATGTGCCAAAAGGCATGGAACGAGCGGAGGGGCTGGCGCAGTAACAACCATTTGAAGGGGGGCACCTCGGATCGGCAAATCAGTACCTAGCATCCGCGCGATCTGGGTGCTCCAACCGCCGGCAGCTATCAACACGCGCCGCGCGGAAATGGCGCCACGCGCTGTGTTGAGCAGATACCCCTGATCTTCGCGGGCAATAGCCGACACGGGTGCAAATTCCTCAATAATGGCACCACTGGCCCGCGCTGCTCGTGCCAGCGCCGGTGTTGCAGTCAGGGGATTGATCTTTCCCTCTCCGGGACACCACGCGGCGCCAATAATGTTATCAGATATATTCGGGATGATTGATTTTACACGCGCTGCATCTATCACCTCGGACTGGATACCAACCCGTTCTTCGGCGCGCACTTTGTCCTCCAGAAATGGTAAATGCTCAGGGGTTTCCGCAACCATCAGCCCCCCTGTGACTTGCATCTCAAAATTCGCACCAATCTCTTTTTCCAGTTCACGCCAGAGACCTATTGCCTCTTTTTGAAGTGGCAGCGTGCGCAGTTGCAAACTGCCATCACCGACAGCCTTGCCCCCGAAATCCCATGACAACAATTGCAGGTGAAGACTGCCCGCATTGCCACCCGAGGCCTCTGCGTTCACACGCCCGCGATCGAGGCATACAACCGATGCCCCTGCCCGTGCAGCATAAAGGGCTGCCGAAATACCCGTGACGCCACCGCCAACAATCACCAAGTCCGCCGCTGACACGCCAAGCGGTTCGGACACGGGACGATCCGGCCGTTGACTGGGCGCACTGGCGCGATGACCGCCCCATTCCGCTTTTTCCGATCCGATCGCCCCGATAGATACGGGTCGTGCAGGAATCTGCGGCGCGAACAGGGCGTCTGCCGAACAGGTATGTCCGGCATCCCTGAACACTTTAATCGCTTGCGGTAGGCAATATCGTCCCTGACACCGCCCCATACCAATCCGCGTTTCACGTTTCAACGTGGCCGGATCACGCGCGCCATTGTCAATCGTCTTGCGGGCCGTCGCAACACGGATCCCCTCGCAGCGACACAACACAGTATTGCTCTGCGGCGCGGCCCGTTCTGGCGCGTCATATATGCGCCATAGTGCTTTTTGAAAGCGCTGCGCACGTTGAAGTCGCCGTCGCGCATCAGACCGCATAACGCCCGGTTCTTTTCCCAAAAATTTCAAGGTGCCTCGCGCACTGAGCGTACCTTGACAAGCGGCAATTTCTGCGCCCCCCAGCCCACCGGCATCACCCGCAATCCATACTCCCTCAACAGGGGTGCGCCCATCCGGATCCCGCTTGGGCGACATCGCATTCGTCTCTGGATGCTGCTCAATCGGGACCCCCAAAAGCCGCGCAATCTCCAGTTGCGGGGCAAAGCCGTCGCCCGCAATAACAAAATCAACCTCAAACTGTTTGGTCTCGCCGGTGCGCAGATTTTCAACGATAGCCCCCTGCACGCCGGTTTGTCCCGTTACAGCCGACAGTTGCCACCCGGACAGGATCTGGGTCTGTGACCGCTTTGTCGTCAACCAGTAACCCGCCCCATCCACCAACAACCGCGGCGCAGTTATAGCGGCTTGCATCAAAGATCCACCCAGACGCGGGCGCCCCCGTTCCGCGAGGGCAACAACATGGCCGCCCAAACGGTTCAACTCGGCGGCCAGTTGCAGTCCAAGCGGTCCATGACCGGCAATCAAAAGACGCCCCTTCGGAGCGACACCATAGCGGCGGGCATATGTTTGCGCAGCCCCGATGGTCATGACACCCGGCAGCGTCCATCCCGGCACCATGGCCGGGCGTTCGAACGCTCCGGTTGCAATGATAACAGCCCGAGCCCTGATTTTCAGGCTTTGATCCGATCCGAGACTGCGCAGATCAAACCCTGCTGCGTCCTGTCGCGCAAACCACACCGTTTGACCTGTAAATATCCTTGCGTCAGAGTTCAAAGCCGCATTCCGCAGATCAGTGCCGTTTCTGTGTTGTCTGTCGGCAGCAGAATGGCCGCGATATCCTGAGCTTCTGGGTTTGAAATACTGGCCACCTGTCTCAGAGCGTTCGTCAAGCACAATAACGCTTGCGCCGGCACGGGCCGCGTTGATAGCCGCGGTTAATCCTGCAGGACCGGCGCCTATGACAACGATCTCGGCCTGACAGGTCTTTTCTGCCGTCCGCTGTGTCAAAACAGTATCTGCTGCCAGCAGGCTGTCGCTCTCGGATTGGACCGTCATTGCCTCACGAACGGAGACCATGCACGCGCGCTGACCACGCTGACCGTCCACCGTGACAAGGCAATCATGGCAGACACCCATTCCACAGAATGCCGCACGATTATGACCGTTTCGTCGCTGGCCGAGTATCGTTTCACCACACGCAGCCAAGGCCGCAGCGATGCTATCACCCGGCGCGGCCGCGACGTCTTGGCCATCAAAGGTAAAGACGATTTTCCCCATTCAGGCGTCAGTGTCGGGAAGCAGGCCAACGCTGGCCAGTGCTTGGGTGACATCTCTCATTTCACTGTCTGGCAGGGGCAGACGCGGCGCACGCGGGGGACCCATAGGTTGATCGATTAACGCGAGGGCTGCCTTGCTGCCCGACACGTATCGATGACCAGCCACCAAGCGGATGATGGGCAGGACCTCCCGATAGAGCGCGCGCGCGGCGTCGTAGTCCTTGTCATCAGCCGTCAGATTGAAGAGTTTGGCCAAGGCGGCTGGCAAGATGTTGGAGCCCACGGCAACCCAGCCTTCCGCACCCTCGACAAAGCTTTCAAACCCCATGATGCCCCCAAAAACAGTCATCCGCCCGTCGCACATATCAAGGATGTCCCGGATGCGCGTGACGTCCATGGTAGATTCCTTGATATAGTCAACGTTTGGCAAGCGCGACAGTTCCGCCACCAAAGGCGGGGTCAAATCCACATTCGCGGTGGCTGGATTGTTATAGATCATAATGGGCCGCGTCGCGGCGTCGCCTATGCATCGGAAATGATGAATCAACTCGTCCCAGGTTGGTGTTGAGTAAAAGGGGGGAATGATCATTGTTCCATCAGCGCCAAGCTCTTCTGCCATAGCGACATTATCAATCACATCCTGCGTCCATTCAGCCCCTGCACCGACCAAAACGGGCACCCGTCCGGCGACCGTATCAATCACACATTTTGCAACGGCTTTGCGTTCCTCTGGGGTTAATGACAAAAACTCTCCAGTGGATCCAAGGGGGATAAGTCCATGAATTCCCTCTCGGACCTGCCAGTCGGTAAAGCGCGCCTGCGCCTCAAGGTCCAACCGCCCGGCACTATCAAAGGCGGTGACCATTACGGTAAAAGTGCCACGAAACGGTTTTGTCATACTGGGGTCTCCTTGAGGCTCAAAAGCCGCAGTGGCGTGTCGCGCAAAAGATTTGATATGAGGCCGGGCTCAAATCCAAACCGGTGCATCAGGGGGACAACATTGCGCAGAATATGGCCATACCCATGGCCGCCCCAATGGTGCAGTCGTGTTTTGGTGCATATGTCTTGTGAGACAAGAATCTGATCTTCATACCCGGCCTGTGCAAAATCCGCGATTAGCCACAATCGATCGCGGTCGATGGGCAAATCCACCTCGCCCATCCAGTAATGCGATTGTTCTATACCAAAAAAATCCCATTCCACATTTGCACCGCGTGCAAGCAGCGGCTGGATGCCGCTCCCGTCGGGATGGGTGCGGTCCATATGACACAAAACCACCCTTTGAAGATCAAGACCCTCGCCTTCGACAATATCAAGGATGTCTTCGCAAGCATGGGGCGCCCGTCCGGGATGTACAGACAACGCAGCACCCGTTTCACAAGCGGCCCGCGCCGCCGCACGAAGAGCCCGGCATTCAAATGGTGCCATAGGCCAAGAGCATCCCATTTCCCCGATAAGACCAGCCCTGACAGAGGTGCCGTCCAGCCCCTGCGTCACCTCGGCTTTGAAGCGTGCCGTCAAATCATCAATATCCAGTCGGATCAAAGCGGAGGATAGATAAGGACGCGTATAGGTCCCCGCAGCAGCAACGAGGTGCGTGCCGGACGCCTTGGCCACATGGGCCAATCCGTTGGCATCTCTTGCAAGCCCTGCAACTGACTGATCGACAATCAAACCGCCGCCGTCAGCTGAAAACCTACGCAATTCCTGGGCTGCGATGTCCACATCCTGCTGATGGGCGTTCGCCACCGTATCATTTGACCGATAGTCAATTTGCCAACGCTCTGTCACGGGCATGGCCGCATCGCGATCTTCGCATGATCCCGGTGGAACAATATCGAACAAAACATGTTCATGAAACATCACCGGCCCGATGTCTTCAGCAGGGATATCCCCCAAAACTGTTCGCACAAACGCCATCGCTAATGATGCAGGATTTTCGACAGGAACAAAGTCGTATGCTCGCTCTCTGGATTGGTAAAGAATTTCTCTGGTGGGGCTTCTTCAACGACCTGCCCATCATGCATCAGGATGACCCGATCCGCCGCCGCGCGCGCAAATCCCATCTCGTGGGTTACCACGATCATCGTCATCCCCTGCGTGGATAAATCCACCATAACATCCAGAACCTCTGATATCATTTCGGGATCCAGCGCCGAGGTTGGCTCGTCAAACAACATGACCTGAGGCTTCATGGCCAAGGCGCGGGCAATTGCAACGCGCTGCTGTTGCCCCCCGGAAAGCTGTCGGGGATAGGCGTTTTCCTTGTCCGGCAGACCAACCCGACGCAACAGGGCACGTGCCTCTTCGCGCACCTCTGCGACATTCCTTTTCAGGATACGGACCGGAGCCATGGTGATGTTTTCGATCACGCTGACATGCGGGAACAAATTGAAATTCTGAAACACCATGCCAAGGTCGCGCTGCTGCTTTGCGATTTGAGAATCGCGTAAGGCGACGCGCTTGCCATTTGCCTCTCGGAACCCCATCAGATGGCCTGCCGCACGGATGGTTCCTCCGTCAATGCTTTCCAGTTGATCAATGCAACGCAAAAGCGTGCTTTTGCCACTGCCCGACCGTCCACAGATCACAACCACCTCGCCTTTGCGAACCGACAAGGACACGTCCTTTAAAACATGGTTGTCTCCAAAGGATTTTTGCACATTTTCAATCATTACGATGGGATCACCAAGGGTGCGCGTGTCCGACGGGCGTGGGGGCAATTCCTGGTCTTGTTCGACTGTCATGCTCATGCCTCCTTGACCGGCTTGGATTTTCGAAACGCCGCACGACGGGCTTTTTTTGCATCGAAAGAAACAGCTTCGTCCGGGCCAAAGGGCTTTTCATATCGTGCCTCGATGCGCACCTGGATCACGCTCCAGATCGAGACGAGGATCAGGTACCAAAGTGCTGCGCAGGTATAGGCCTCGAGCACGCGAAATTGTGTTTGCGCCAGCATTTGTGCCATGCGCATCAGCTCTTCCATCGAGATAACCGACGCCAGAGATGTCGTCTTGAGCATCCCGTTAAACTGATTACCCAAAGGAGGAATGATCGTCCGCGTTGCTTGGGGCAGAATAACCAGCCACATTCTTTGTCGCCATGTCATACCGACGGCCCGCGAGGCATCGGTCTGTCCTTTGTCGACAGACATTATCCCCGATCGAATGATCTCGGCCAAATAGGCACCTTCGTTCAATGCAAGGCCCAGTATCGCCGATTCAATCACGGTCAGACGAATGCCCAGTTGCGGCAAACCCGTATAGATAATCACCAGCTGGATAAGAACCGGTGTGCCCCGAAACAGCCAAATGTAGAATTCAGCCGTCCATCTGAGCGTTCTGTTGCCGTACATCTTCATCATGGCTGCCAAAACGCCAAGACCAAGGCCGAGAGCCATGGAAATGACGCTGAGCCAAACAGTCGTCCACGCCCCTTGCAGCATGAGACCGTTGGTCACATAGCTAAAGAATATCTCCCAACTCCAGTTCACAGGCGTCTCCGCTATCAGTTGTTACAACACCGATCGCCCTTGGGGCGCTTTATGCATATTTTAGACAAAGGTCCGGCCCCTTGGCAGGGGCCGGAGATGTTTAGACGTTATTCAGGTGTGTAGTAGACAGCAATATCACCAGTGTAGTCATCCCAGAACTGGATCTGGGTCGCGCCGTAGGCTGACATCATTTCGTTGTAGGTGCCATCCGCAACCATATCACGCAAAACATCCGCCACAGCATGTGCAAGATCCCCACCGGTCACACCGTCAAACCCGAAAGACGATGGCAATCCAGGGTTCAGACCTGATGCCCCAACATCAAACGGGCCCTGATCAGCAAGATAGGCCGCGGTTGCGTCCGAGCCGAACACCGCGCGCACCTGACCGGCACCAAGGGCCGCAAAGGCATCACCAAATGTGTTGAAGGCCTGAATGTCCATGGACTCCATACCCTGAGCGACCTGCGCCTCGTTAATTTCCCGCATCAACGCATCCGCAAAACCAGAAATCTCTGTACCAACGGGCTGGCCTGCCAATTGCGCGTAGCCCGTGATGTCATGCGGATTGCCATCCTGAACAACGATGGCCAGTGCATTCACCACATAAGGAACCATCTGCATGATCTTGGCACGGTCGGGTTTGTAGTAAAGCCCGGTGTTGATCATATCCCAACGTTTGCTGGCCAGTCCTGGGATCTGAACCTCAAAAGGAACGTTGGTGTATACAGGCTCAAGGCAAAGTCGCTTTGCAATTTCATCGCCAAGATCAGGATGCAAACCCATCAATTTGCCCGATACATCAATATATTGGCGGGGCGGAAGCGTCGCATTGATCGACATAGTCAGTTTACCAGGCTCGACCGTTGTCAGGTTGTCCGGGCAATCTTGTGCGAGGGCACTGCTTGCCAACAGGCCCAAGCCAATCGCGACGGAACTCAGTGAAAAATACTTCATACTCTTTTCCTTTCCCTTGGTTACGTAATGTCTTCCGCGTTAGTGCGGGGGTGATTGAGGTGACTTTTGTGCCTGTTTTCCAGAGCACCAGTTGACGACTATTTCTGCCGTGACATCCACCATGCACTGAAAGTCGGCCACATCGACCCATTCATCGTTCCGACCATTCTGCGTCAGATCTCCGCCAAGACACCCAAGGCCGACACAGGGGATATTCGCCTCGACAATGGGGTTGCGGATATCAGAGGACGTGTGCATCGGGTTGACCTGAGGCAGACCGCCTGTGATGTCGGCCACAACGCGCGCCGCCGTGGCGTATAGCGGGTGGTGCGGCGGCACCTCTCCACCGGTGACCCCGGTCACCCACGTGATTTTCGGCGGATGGTCCTTGAGCCACGGGTCTTTTGTTGTCGCATTCCGAACCGCGTCAGAAATTTCTGCTTTCACATTATCCAGCGTTTCGCCAGGTGGAAATGACACCGCACAGCCAAGTGTACATCGATCCTGGATTCTGGACAGACGCTGCATGTCACCGGACTGGATGTGTGACACATGTATGTTGGTAGCCCGCCCAACAATAGATTCAATCAACGGGTGGCGCACACGGGCTGCACGATCTTCGGCCAATTGCATCAATGCCGACCGGACCAGCAACGCCTTGTCGATCGGGTTATCGGACAAATGGGAAAAGGCAGTGTGACCGGGCTCTGTTGTGTCGGGCTGGCGACCCGACACCTCGATAAGAAACTCTATATGACCGGAGGCCGTGGCTTTTATCTCGCGCATGCCAATACCGGATTCTGCGGGATGCAAATAAAGCGCAGCATCCGCGCGCAACCCATCGTGTAACAGCGCTGCAACACCCCGCGCATACCGTTTTGAAGGTGTCGATGCAAAAACCACTCGTCCCATCGGGATATTCGCAGCCGCCGCCCGTTCAATGGCAAGCACAGCGGCGGCGCATCCGGCAAGGTCATCCGCAACACCCCATCCGTAAAGGCGCCCGTTTTCTATTTCTGCCCCAAAAGGATCGTGATGCCACCGGCTGACATCACTTTGCGCCTCACCATCAGGATGAGCAAACATTAAAAGGCTGGGCAGGGATGGATCCCCCGCGAGACTGCCCACAACTGCGGTTCGTTCACCGACAGCACGCGCGGCATCCAGAGCAAATTCCCCCACCACTGTTACGTCAGCTGGATCGTAGCGGTGCACATCAACCATGCAGCCAGCCGCCAAAAGCCGTTGCTGGATCACGTCTTGAACAGCGGATTCGCCATGCGCCTGCGCAAAAACAAGCTGTCGCAATAGATCTAGTGCTGCGTTTTCGATGTTCCCCAAGCCTCAAAATTTTGGTATACAGACGGTATACCGTTATTTTGTCGTGCCATATGAGGACAAAGCAAGAATTATTTTCCAACTTTGGCGTCGAAAGGTAACTTCTCTTTCACTTACAGAGTGCTTTGGCTACAAATCGGCAGGCACAAAATAGCTGTTCGTCGAAAAATTATGCAAAAAGCAAATCAAGAGAGGGAGATGTGATGTGACGACGACCCACGCAAGCCCTCTGGATGATCAAACCGATTCGCTTGGCGGACCTACGACCCTGTCCCAAAAGGCCTACGTAGCGCTGTACCGTCTGATACAGGAACGGGCTTTGCCTGTTGGTCGCCCGATTGTGGAGGCCAAACTGGCCGAACAACTTGGTGTATCACGCACACCTCTGCGTCAGGCGCTACAACGGCTTGAAAGCGAAGGGTTGCTAAAAAAGCTGGAAAGTAGATCCTATGTGGTGCGCCGTGTCGAGCTACGCGAGTATCTTCAAAGCTTGAAAGCCCGCGAAATCCTAGAGGCAGAGGCCGCCGAGTTGGCAATAGGCCGTATAGACGCCGCGCATCTGGCGCAGGCACGTCATTCCTTGCGCGACGTCCAGAACCAAAGCCCGTACGATATGCTTGAGCATTGGAGATCTGACGACAAAGTCCACAACCTCTATATCCGCGCCTGTGGCAATTTGGTCATTCAGGATATTTTATTTTCCTTGCGCACAACCACGAAGCTGTTCGAAATCGAACGGCTGTCCGAGCGGCTGAAACCAGATAGCAGACAGCATGAAGAGATTTTGGATGCTATTGAAAAAAGGGACGCGGCAGAGGTGCGTGCCGCTGTGCAAAGTCATCTCAGGTCCCTTGCAGAATTTGCCATTTCTGTCCTGTAGGAACTTAAAAGCTTCTGATCATAGAGTATTGCTACCCAGCAAATTCATGCCCGCTGTTATGGATAATGGGGGGTGTTCGAACGAACAATGCATTGACCACGCAGAATATATTTACGCGCATGCAACCAAAGTGAAAATGCGCCCAGCATGGCCAACCCTGCGCGCATCCAAGTCTAAAAAATCACATCCGGGTTAGGTTAACAAATCCGCCGAAAGCAAAGTGTCGCTAAAGTTTTGGAAACAGACCGGACGCAAAAACCGGCGTATCGACAGCGTGCCGACCGAGGTTGCCCCAAAATTTGTCGACGCAGGATATGGCCCACCGTGCACCATGCTGTCTGCTACCTCGACACCTGTTGGATATCCATTGGCCAAAAGACGGCCAGCTTTTCTCTCTAATATCGGTAAAAGCGCAAGAGCATCGGCTTCGTCTGATTGATCCAAGTGCAGCGTGACGGTCAACTGTCCGAGCAGCGACTGTGCAATATCACGCATTTCGGACATGTCTTTGGCGATGACAATCAGCCCCAAAGGCCCAAAGACCTCTTCTCCCAGATCCGCATTTTGCAACCATGTCTTGGCAGTCGTTTGATACAAATAGGGCGTTGCAACCCGACCATCACAGGTCGTGCTGACCAGAGCGTCAACGTCCTCAGATCCTGCGACCAGTTGCTGTCCCCGGCGGAAGGCCTCTGCAATTCCATCCGTCAGCATGACCTGCGATGGTGTCTTCGCCAGCGCCTCCGTTGCAGCCTCGATGAAGGGGGCAGAAATATCTTCCAGCACAACCGCGATACCGGGGTTGGTACAGAACTGGCCCGCCCCCATCGTCAGTGACGCAGCCCAGCCCGTGCCAATATCAGTACCGCGCGCTTTCGTTGCCTCGGGCAGCAAGAACATCGGATTGACCGAGCCCAATTCGCCAAAGAATGGAATGGGCTCAGGACGCGCCGCACATAAATCATACAGCGCCCGTCCCCCAGCCAAAGATCCGGTAAATCCGACGGCTTTGATAAGCGGGTGCTGAACCAATCTTGTGCCAACGGCCCGGTCGCCCCCTTGTATCAGTGAAAATACGCCAGGATGGACATCGCATTTTTGTATGGCTGCGAGAATAGCTTCAGCGATAATCTCGCCTGTGCCGGGGTGCGCTGAATGTCCTTTGACAACGACAGGACACCCCGCCGCCATAGCCGCGGCTGTATCGCCACCGGCCGTAGAGAACGCCAGTGGGAAGTTGGATGCACCAAATACGGCAACAGGTCCAATAGGACGCTGGATCATTTTAAGATCAGGGCGCGGCAAAGGTTTACGGTCAATCAGCACGGGATCATGGCGTAGATCCAGATACTTACCTTGCAGAAGATGCTCGGCGAAAAGCCGTAACTGCCCAGTTGTCCGGCCACGTTCGCCTTGCAGACGGGCTTCTGGCAAACCGGTTTCCTGACATCCGATCTCGGTTATCGCATCACCCCGGGCCTCGATCTCGTCAGCGATCGCATGCAAGAAGGCCGCGCGATGATCCCGGCTGGAATATCCAAAAGACCAAAATGCGTCTTCGGCCGCTTCGACAGCCTTATCAACATTTTCAACAGAGCCTACCGAATATGAATGTGCCGGACCATGGGCTGGCGAGGACATGAAGCTTTGTGTCCCGGGGGTCCAATGACCCGCTATCAAATGGTTTCCAGTCGGTTGAAATGTCATGCAGCAGCACCCTTTTCCCAGTTCGTGACCATGTCACATAGAATATCAAAAGCAGCCCGCGTTGCGCCTACGTCGGCGACGCCTTTGCCGGCGATATCAAAAGCCGTGCCATGTGCGGGCGTAGCCACAGGAATGGGCAGCCCGCCTTGCACGGTGACACCCCGATCAAAACCCAACAGCTTTAACGCAATCTGGCCTTGATCGTGATACATCGTCACAACAGCGTCGATCTCTTTCGCGACTGCCTTGAGAAACACCGTGTCGGACGGCCACGGTCCGTCAACGGCCATTTGAGTTTCGGCCAGTTTTTGCACGGCTGGTATCAGAATGTCGATTTCCTCTGATCCGAAATTTCCATTGTCACCGGCATGCGGATTTAATGCTGCAACAGAGATCCGAGGCCGCGCCAGCCCGGATCGACGCAATACAGTATCAATCAGGTAGACAGCCTCATGCACGCGCTTTTCCGAAATCACACCCGCAACGTCGCGAAGCGGAATGTGGCTTGTCACGCGGCTGGTCCACATTCCGTCCAGTGTATTAAGTTCGGAAATGTAAGTCGTAACGCCCAGCTTTTCGGCCATATAATGCAATTCATCATCATGGCCCAAACCACCAAGGTGCAAAGACGCCTTGTTGAAAGGCGCAAACAAAAATCCGTCGATCACCCCGTCTTGCGTCAAGGCCATGGCCGCATCCAGCGTTCGAAGGGCAGAGATACCCCCCTCTTTGGTAACCTCTGCCGGACGGATATCGTCAGGATCCACGGTCTGCATCGCATGCAAGGCGCAAAGCGGCTTTGACACCCAATCTTCAGCGCGCGCATCCACCGGCGTCATTGCGATTGTGGTTCCAGCGATCGTCGCACCTGCCTCAAAAATATGTGCGTCCCCAATGAGCAAAATATCTGCCATTGCATCCACTGCGTCGTCAGCAAGAAGTTTGGCAATCAATTCCGGCCCGATACCGCTTGGATCGCCGGGGATAATACCGATTTTAGGTTTCATCGCTTGAGGCCCTGATATGATGAAGGTTACGGATTGTGCTTTCTAGGTGCTGTCGCATTTCATGGGATGTGCGCGGACCATTTCGTGCAATGAGAGATTTGGTGATCGCGTCATGCTCTGCCAGCGTGTTTTCACGCCGATCCTGCTGTCTGGAAGACATAAAGCGTGACCGCCACAAACGCGCGTTATACTGCTTATGGGTCGCGGCCAGCGGCGCATTTTTCGCAGCCTCCACAATCCTTGCATGAAACGCCATGTCGAGATGAAAAAAGGCAAGCGGCGTTGCGTCATCTGGCAGGGCATGCATCGATTGGCTAAGCGCACGAATTTCGTCAAGGTCCCCCTCATCCGCGGCCTTGCAGGCCAGATCCCCCGCCAAACCTTCCAGAGCGCTTAGAACCTCAATATTCTGGGTGATTTCTTCTAACGATGGATCGGCAATCCGCGGACGGCGCGTGGGTCCATATTCAATCAAGCCTTCGGTTTCGAGAATACGCAGCGCATCTTTCAGGGGGGTCCTGCTAATCCCCAAGCCCTCTGCCAGATCACGTTCGGGAACTGGCGTGCCAGGGGCAAGTTTTTCAAGCAAAATCAGTTCGCGCAGGGTGTCCGCAGCCTCTGCACTCAATGAGCGGCGCTCAGGTACCGAAGCCCCCTTGCTGACAATAGAGACGAGGCTTTGATGCGGTTTGCTCATTTTGCCCACCTTAGGATCAGGGGATCCAGAGGGCGTAAATGGTCGATAAGCTCGCTGCGTGTTGGTGCGGGTAACGGTGCAATGGGATGCCGGCAAAAAGCAGAGTGTATCACGTGGCCTTCAACCAGCGCCTCTTTTGTTGCACGGAACCCGCATTGACGGTTTTCGTGGTTTATCACTGGTAGGACCCTCCGATAGGCGGTCTTGGCAGAAACGCGGTCCCCGTTCAAATGATCAGAAATGATGGGCTTGATGAGATCGGGGATCAAGGCCGATGTCATGGAACCGGTGGCCCCTGCATCCAGATCCGCAAGCAATGTGATCGCCTCTTCTCCGTCAAAGGGGCCTTCGATGGCATCGCCTCCCTGCGCGATCAATCCTCTGAGCTTGGAGGCCGTGCCCGGGCATTCAATCTTAAATAACTTCAGCATCTCGATCTCGCGCGCCATACGCACAAGCAAGGCAACGGGCAGATCCACCCCTGAAAGAGGCGCATCTTGCAACATGATCGGGATACCAACCTCGCCCACGTGCGCGAATTGTTCAAAGGTCTGCTCGGGCGTGCCCTTTAACAAAGCCCCATGATAGGGAGCCATCATCATGACGACGGACGCCCCAAGATCTTTGGCCTGGACCGCCCGCTGTACAACGATTTCGGTTGCAAAATGACTGACCGTGACAATGACAGGCACCCTGCCATCAACATGTGCAAGGCATAACCTGGTCAGGGTGTCGCGTTCCGCATCCGAGATCAGGAACTGTTCCGAGAAGTTGGCCAGAATACAAATACCATCGACCCCTTGATCAATCATCAGATCAAGAACCCGTTTCATACCGTCAAGATCCAACGTTCCGTCATCCTTAAACGGCGTTGGTGCCACCGGCCAAATTCCACTATAAGGTCTCATTCTATGATCTCAAAGTTGTGCATATGTTCGTTGGTGATCTCGATACCAAGGCCGGGCAGATCATCGTCCAACTGCAGGTAGCCATCTACGGCGTCGGGATCGCCTTTGAAGATGTAGTAAAAAAGCTCATTGCCGACTTCTACATCAAAAACGGGGAAGTATTCGCTGATCGGACAATTCACGTTTGCCATGGTCAGGTGGTAGTTATGCATCTGGCCCGCATGCGGAATTACCGGAATCTGAAACGCTTCGGCGACGGCATTGATTTTCTGCGCAGCGGTTATGCCTCCGACACGATTGGTGTCATACTGCAACACGCTGACCGCGCCTTTTCGAAGAAGGTCTGCACAGCCAATCAGACCAAATTCGTGCTCGCCACCAGAAATCGGAATAGGCCCCTTGTTGAGTTCGGCGTATCCATGCACATCCTCGGCGATCACGGGCTCTTCCAGCCATCGCGGTTCAAACTTTTCAAGTTTGGGAAGCATACGACGCGTATAGTCAAGGTTCCATCCCATGTAGGCCTCAAGCATCAGATCCTTATCGTATCCGATGACCTCGCGCACGGCCTCAACGCGTTTTAGGTTCTCGCGCATTCCGGCCATGCCGTCTTTGGGACCATATCCAAAGCGGGATTTAAAAGCCTGATAACCGTTCTTCATCGCCTCTTCGGCTTCGGCCTGCATAACCTCGATCGGACCCGCATACAGCTTTGAATAATAGACCGGTATCTTGTCTTTGGTGCGTCCGCCCAACAGCTTGAACACTGGCTTGCCGGACAATTTCCCCATCAAATCCCAGATGGCGATATCAATGGCCGAAATGGCCGTCATACCAATGCCTTTTCGGCCCCAGGCATGCGTGCGCCGGTACATTTTTTCCCAAAGATAAGCATAGTCAAAAGGGTCATGGCCAATCACCAGCGGGGCATACCAGTCGTCGATTGCCTTTTTGACAACCGTTGGCGCCAAGGCCGCATTGCCGATCCCAACGGTGCCGTCTTCTGTCTCCACCTCGCAGGTCAGCCATTGATGAAACCGAAACGATGTCATCGCATCGCCGCGCTCGTACAGTGCATCACTGGCATTCGTACAAAAATTACCTGTCGGAGGAACCGTCGGCCCCTTCCAATTCCAGACGCGGGTACGGATTGATTTGATTTTTGTCATGACGACGCCTCGTTTGAATCAGGGCGGTTTCGTTTAAGATAGCCAACACACAGCGGACCAAACAAAGCCAGCGCCGTGGCTGCAAAGAATACAGCACAAATCGGCCGGGTGACCATAAGCCACCATTGTTCATCCAGCATTACCATGGATTGACCAAGTCGTTGTTCCAGCATCCCACCCAGAATTAAGCCTATGGCAAGAGGAACAACAGAGAACCCAAAAAGACGCATCAAATAGCCAAATACGCCGGCAATCAGGGCGACCCAGACATCAAACATTGACTGGTCCAGTGCATAGGCCCCAACGACCGAAAACATAAACACGCTCGGCCAAAGAATCTGAGTGGGGATAAGGGTGACCCGCGCAAACAGTTTTGCTCCGTACAGACCAATGACCAAAAACAGCAGGTTCACGAACAGCATCGACCAAAAGATCGCAAAGGCAAAATTCGCCTGCTCGGTAAACATGGTCGGCCCGGGGCGCAATCCATGCACCAAAAGCCCGGCAAGAATAACAGCGGCGGTTGGCGATCCCGGAATGCCAAGGGCCAGTGTCGGCACCATTGCCCCACCTGTGGCAGAGTTATTTGCCGCCTCGGAACCTGCAATCCCCTCGGGGGCGCCCTTTCCAAACTCTTCAGGGTTTTTTGACCAGCGTTTGGCCTCGTTGTATCCGATCATTGACGCGACCGTCGCGCCTTCGGCCGGCAGGATCCCGATAAATGTGCCAATACCAGAAGACCGCAGGATCGTTTTCCAAACCCGCCTGTAATCCTCGCGACTGGGCAACTTTATCGCGTTCATGGTGATTGTTTCGCGCTTGTCATGGATACGCGTGGCCTGCGCGATCAGCTCTGATATTCCAAAGACCCCAATCATGACCGGCACGAAACCAATACCTTCGTACAAATGCGGGACGTCAAAGGTGTAGCGTTTAACCGATGTCAACAAATCGGTGCCCACGGTCGCCAAAAAAATACCAACCGCGCCTGCAATGAGGTTTCGGATCGGGGATCCACCGCCAATACTGACCAGCATGGACAGTCCGAAAACTGTAAGTGCAAAGTACTCTGGCGGTGCGAAACTATAGGCCGCCCGCGCCAGCAAAGGTGCCGATAACATCAGGACGAACACGCTCAGAACACCGCCAATGGTTGAGGACACCACGGCCAGACCAAGCGCCCTGCCCGCTTCGCCGCGGATGGCCATCGGATACCCGTCTAGGCACGTTGTTGCGCTTGCAGACGTTCCGGGAGTGTTGATCAAGATCGCCGTAATTGCGCCTGCAAAGGTTGCTGAGCAATAGATCGCCGTCAAAATCGAAATCGCTGCAACAGGTTCCATCGTCAACGTGAATGGCAAAAGCAGTGCTGCTCCTGTGGTTGCGTTCAGCCCCGGCAAGGCGCCGATTACAACCCCCCCAAGCGTTGCACAAATCAGCAAAAGGATCAGGTACGGATCCCCAAGCGCCATAAGTCCTGCCCAAAACGGAGCCATTAGCCATACCACATGTTTGTTAGAAGACCGCGGGGAAATCGCACTCTGAATCCAAGGTCAAAAATAAAAAAGATGACAACCGGCATGACCAAACCAACCAATCCCAAAGCCATAATCCGGCGCTCCCCCCAGGCAAACGACAGGGCTGCCGCAAACGCGCCAAGCGCAATGAACAAATCGACTTGGACCAGCAGAACGAACATGCCAACCAAAGCGACTGTCAGAAATGTCTGCCGCGATACCCGCTCCTGAATTTTAACCGGATCAAACCATGCCATTAGCAACGATAAAAAGATGATCAGACCACAGATCAGGCGTGGAAAGTCCGAGGGCTGGATACCTCTTTTCAAGATTGGCGGCATTTTCTTAAAGGTGGTCGAGATGTAGATCGCCACAACCGCAAACAAGATCAGTGCCAATGGGACCAACCAGCGGACCAAACGTTCAGATTTTTCAGAATGAAGGTTCATGATCTACCTAAGTGTGTGCGGAGCCACCATTTGCAGCTCCGCATGATGAATAATTTTATTCGATGAAGCCAAGCTCTTTCAGAGCTGTCTGCATGTCGTTGACCATTACGGAAAGCTGGCTGCCCCATTCGTCAGATCCAACGACCGACGTGCTGTCCAGACCTACGGATGTCAGAAAACCCTGATAAACGCCATGTCCCATCGCCTTCATCAACGACGCTTCAATTTTGGCGGCGATATCATCTGGTGTATCTGCATGCACTACAAAGCCGCGAACAGTCGAGAAGCTGACAGGAATTCCCATTTCTTCCGCCGTAGAGACATCCGGCAATGCCGACATCCGCTCTGGCGCAAGCACGACAATAGGGCATACATCGCCGGACTCGATCTGGCTGCCTGCTTCGGCAAGGTTCAGAACCGCCGCATCAACAGCACCCGCAACAAGCTGCGTGGCCAGCTCGCCACCACCATCAAATGGCAGAATTTTCGGCGTCAACATGCCACCTTTGGTGGTGAACATAAACGCCGAAACGTCATCAATATTCCCAAGATGGGTTGTACCATACGTAATCGGTGCTTCTTTCTGCTTTGCAACGAAATCGTCCGCGCTGTCATATGCACCGCAACGCACCATCAAGATCTGTGGATCGTCTGTGCCCCGCGCGATTGGACGGATATCATCCAGCGTCATGTCCGTTTCGCCTTTCGCCAACGTCGCGGCGTGGCCAATGGTGAACGTCAGAATGCTATACCCGTCTGCAGGCACACTCAAATAGTGGTCCATCGCGACCGCGCCGCCACCGCCACGCTTGTTGACCACAACCATATCTGCACCTAGTTCACGACGGGCGCGAAGCATCATCATTCTGGTTGTGACATCGGTACCGCCACCGTTACCAGCATGTGTGACAACTTCGATGGTCTTTTCAGGATATTCTTGGGCGCCAGCCGCACCCGCCAAAAGAGCAACAGCCGCAACAGCTGCGCCCACAATACGGAATTTCATGGTATCCTCCCTTATATATGACAAGCCATATCTCAGCTCGTCTAGATGATATTTGGCATACCAAATTCCAATGGTCAAGTTTCTCCTGAAAATTGACGGTGTGCTCTATTACATCGAAATCCGAAAACAAACCCGCAAAAATCAAGTCGCTCAATCGTTTTCGAACCTTAATCCTCTGAAAAAATTCGAACAATATGACCCCTTGGGAATCATCTTGGGACAAATAAAAAGGCACCCCTCACACCGACAAGTCAGCATCTGTCATAACATCTGCCTGATCAACGCAAGGCTGAACACAAACCAATCCTATGACCTGCTGTCACATTGCCGAATCTTTGTCCGACATAAAATAGCGTTTAAAAAGAGACAGTGGATTTCGGTAGCATCATTGGAAACAATTCCCCCTTCAGGTGATCACCTTACAAGAAATCGCGGGCGTAGAATTTGCATCCCCAGGCGTTTTTGATGCAGCAATGGCATCTACCGCCCGCTATTCACGATGTCGGCTTTGGGATAGAGGGTCATTTGGCCTACGCACAAAAAACTCCCAAGTGAACAACGCCGCATCAAGTCCCACTGCCTTAATCTGGGTTAGACAGACATCGACAATCATGCCAGTTTTAAACGTTCCCAGACTTCGGAGGTGACGTGTCGGCGCGACAACACTCCCAGCTGTGTTAGACTGCATTCAAATTGAACGAACCGCGGTCGTCATAAAACTCGGACGCATGCGTGAAGCAGAATAGAGCCCGGGCCGCAAATCAAACTGGGTGCGATATCTGCCAAGGTTCCATAGACCTACACGCCCGCCAGCCACAAAAGAACGACGCCCAAAGCCGTGAAGACCAAACCAATCATACGCCGTTTTTCTAATGTCGTTGCGCGCAACGCTTGCAACAGTTGTTCCACAAGCGAAGGGGCCAGCGCATAGACCAGCCCCTCTGCAATTAGCACATAGGCAATCGCCCGAACTGCTTCCATTACTGCGACGGTCCATCAGGATTTTGCAGATAATCAAAGAACGGACTATCGGGCGAGATCACCATCGTTGAATTGCCTTCTTGCAAGGCACGCTCATAGGCCGTCAGCGAACGATAGAACTCAAAGAATTCAACATCAGCACCGAAGGCTTTTGCGAAAATTCCGTTCCGCGTGGCGTCCGCTTCACCGCGTATGATCTCGGACTGTCTCTGCGCGTCGGACACAATCTCGACCTGCGTTCTGTCAGCCTGCGCGCGCACACGCTGTGCGGCCTCGTTACCGCGCGCAATCTCGTCGGCTGCTTCACGCTGACGTTCGGCTGCCATTCGATCGTACGTCGCCTGCAGGTTGCCATCTGGCAGGTCTGTCCGCTTCAAACGCACGTCGATGATTTCCAAACCCAGGCCTGCCGCGTCAAAACGGGCAGAATCGCGAATCCGAGCCATGAGCGCCGCTCGATCAGAACTAAGGATTTCACCAGATGTCACAGAACCAAGGATTTCCCGCGTCCGCGCATTCAAGATAGAGTCCAAACGACGTCCTGCGATGTCTTCTGACATGACACCCGATGCACCAGTGGCTTCACGGAACTGTTCAACGTCTGCAATGCGATACCGTGCAAAGGCATCCACAACCAAACGCCGGTCATCCAAAGGTGTTACCTCTAAAGGCTGGACGTCGCGGCTGAGGATACGATCATCATATATCGCGACCTCTTCGACAAACGGAATTTTAAAATACAAACCCGGATCTTCTTTGACCGCTGTTACACGTCCAAAGCGCAATTTCATCGCTTTTTGACGTTCGTCAACAATGTAGACGGACAAATACAGCCCACCAACGATTGCGACCAAAAGACCAATCAGTATGTTGCTACGCGTGACCATTAATTCGACCCCTTGCGCAATTCATTCAACGGAAGGTACGGCACGATCCCGCCATCCCCGCCAACACCGCCTTCTATGATGACTTTGTCGATGCGACCCAGAACCTTTTCCATAGTTTCAAGGTAAAGCCGGGTGCGCGTGACGTCTGGCGCTTTGGAGTATTCGGTCAGAACCGAAGTGAAGCGCGCGGCCTCACCCTCTGCCTCATTGACGACCTGCGCACGATAGGCTTCTGCCTCTTCAAGAACCTGAGCCCCTTCACCACGCGCAGCAGCAACCACACGGTTAGCGTAGGCGTCTGCCTCTTTTTCAAGCCGGTCACGCTGCTGTTCAGCAGACTGAACTGCAAGAAACTCGTCAATCACCTGATCGGGCGGGTCTGCCCGTGTAAAGTTCACGCGCACAATATTCACGCCACTGTCGTAGCTGTCCAGAGTCGACTGGATCAATTCTTTCAGCCGGGTTGCGATAGACTCGCGGTCCCGGTTCAAGATGGGCGCCAGTTCGGACTGTGCGATGATCTCGCGCATCGCAGACTCCGACACTGCCGAGATTGTAAGCTCGGGCTCGGCAAGGTTGAACAGGTATTGCGCAGGATCATTGATGTTCCAAACAACCTGAAAATCGATATCCACGATATTTTCGTCACCAGTCAGCATCAGGCCTTGTTCAGACCTTCGGCTTGAAGAACTGGCAACTCCTATATCGACCGTACGTTCGCTTGTAACTGCAACGATTTCGCGTGTCTCCAGCGGCCAAGGCGCAAAACGCAGGCCCTCATCCCGAGTGCCGACATACCGACCAAGAAAAAGTTCGACGGACTGTTCAAAGTTTTGAACACGGTAAAAGCTGCTGAACAGCCACGTGATTACAACAGCCACGAGGGCAATCAAAATAATCAAACGGTTCGGAAGCCCCGGACCGGATCCACCTGCGCCACCTGGTCCACCGGCACCACCGCGCCCGCCGATGATACCCTTTAGACGTTCTTGACCTTTTTTTACCAATTCGTCGATTTCCGGAATCTGGTTCGGATCCTGGCCGGGTCCCCGGCCGCCGCCGTTGTTACCACCGCCGTTTTGGCCACTGCGGTTGCCGCCATCTCCGCCGCCCCCTCCCCAGGGGCCGCCATTGTTTCCTGCCATAAGGTGCATGCTCCTTTTTGCATTCTGCGCCTGTCACATGGGACGGACGCCCGACTGGGACCAGGCCCAGCTCATTCATTAAATTGTGATTGCGCACCACAAAATCAAGGTGTTCTCTCCGGGTTGCGCATCGTGACGATTTCCTCGGACATAGTAGGGTGAACAGCGACAGTACGGTCGAAATCCTCTTTGGTTGCACCCATTTTAACGGCAATGCCTGCCAACTGTATTATCTCGCCCGCGTGTGGCGCGACAATATGACAGCCCAGCACACGACGCGAAGCCTTGGAGACAATCAACTTCATCATAACCCGATCAGGGCGTCCGGCAAAACTGGTCTGCATAGGCTTGAATGTGGTGCGGTATACCTCGATCTCTTCTTGTTCACGCGCGTCCTGTTCGCTCAGGCCCACCGTTCCCATTTCAGGCTGCGTGAAAACAGCAGATGGGATAAGAGCGTGATCCACCGGCGTGGGATTTCCTTTGAACACAGTCTCGACAAAGGCCATCCCTTCGCGGATGGCTACTGGTGTCAAGTTGACGCGATTGGTCACATCTCCAATGGCATAAATCGACGGAACGGCAGTCTGGCTGAAATCATCAACCACCACTGCACCGGACCGACCAAGCGTCACCCCCACGGGCTCAAGCCCCAATCCGTCGGTGTTTGGGTTACGCCCCGTCGCAAATAAAACCGCATCGTATGCTTTGGCGTGGCCCTTCGTATCCGTTGCCACAATGGCTTTGTCATCGCGCTGAAGATCGACCACGTTGCAGTTCAATCTAAGGTCAATGCCACGCTCGTGCATACCGTCTGCGATCACGTTGCGCGCATCATCATCAAAACCACGCAATATTTGCGCACCCCGATACATTTGTGTGACCTTTGCGCCCAATCCGTTCAGGATGCCTGCAAATTCACACGCGATGTAGCCCCCGCCCACGATCAGCAATCTCTGAGGGATGGTTGCCATATCAAACAAATCATCCGACACCATGGCGAGCTCGGCACCGGGAATTTCCAGGCGCACGGGTCGTCCGCCTGTCGCCACAAGAATATGTTTGGCCGTTTTGGTAGTGCCATCGGCCAGTGTGACCTCATGCGGACCGACAACTGTGGCCCTTTGATCGAAGGTCTTGACACCTGAATTGGCCAGCAGCGAACGGTAAATGCGTTCCAGCCTGTCTAACTCGGCGCGCATGTGCGTTTGAAACCGTGCCCAGTCAAAGTCGCTTTCACCAAAGCTCCATCCATAGGTTTGCGCGGTTTCGACCGTGTCCGCATATTCGCTTGCAAAAACCATCAGCTTTTTGGGAACACATCCGCGAATAACACATGTCCCGCCGTATCGGCTTTCTTCAGCCAATCCCACCTTAACCCCCAGCTCCCCTGATGCGACACGCGCTGCACGCACACCACCGGATCCACCACCAATGACAAACAGATCAAAGTCAAAGTCGCTCATGAACTAAGGGTCCTTTCAGGACATATACGCCGCGACGTATCACACACGACAACCCAGATGGAAAGACATACCGGCCAAACCATGGCGGACAAAACGTCCCTTGCAACTGTCTTGTAAGACCAGCCGGTACGACCGGCAAAAACCATTTTGTGGTTTTGAACACATCAGCCCAACCATCAGCAGAAATAAAAAAGCGTCTGGGAAACGGCCTGTGGTACTAAGTAATATCGCTGGAGTTTTGTTTTGAAAGTCTATCAAAATCATCCGTCATTTACTGACAAAAACGCGTTCATAAAATCGTATCGCGATATATGTGACTTTTAATTTAGGTCGGAAAAAATATTGACTTCGTCCCCGACGCTGATCTGCTCTTCGGTAATTGTGCCTTCCTTTATGTCGCGCAATTCCACGCGCCCATCCGGATTACCAATAATCACAAGATCGCAAATATCGACGAACAGCCCGTTTTCAACGACCCCTGGCATCTGGTTTAAAACCATCGCCAGCTGCCGCGCATTCCCAATACGGTTGAGGTGCAGGTCAATTATAAAATTGCCCTCATCGGTCACAAAGGGTGTTTCGCCGCTCATACGCAACGCAGAAGATCGCCCCATCACTTCCATTGAAATCAACGTTTCCTCAATCAAGGCCTGCGTTGTGCGCCACCCGAACGGAATCACCTCGCACGGTAGAGGAAAGGCGCCAAGGGTTACGGCTTCTTTTGTTGCATCCGTGATAACGACCATCTCGTCGCTGGCAGTGGCCACGATTTTTTCTTGTAGCAGCGCGCCACCACCCCCTTTTATCAGGTTGAGCTCTGGATCAAATTCATCGGCACCATCAATCGTCAAATCTAGCCATCGCGCCTCGTCCAACGAAATAGTCGCAATACCTACCTTTGCAGCTAGTTCTCGGGTGCGGGTGGATGTCGGAACACATTTCACCCGTAGATTTTCATCACGAATGCGGTCCCCTAAAACGCGGACAAACCAAGCAGCCGTGGAACCAGTGCCCAAGCCAATCCGCATCCCGTCCTGCACCAAAGCGGTAGCCCGCCGAGCTGCAACGTATTTCGACCAGTCGGACGGCGACAATTTATCGGTCATTTCCAAAGCTCCAAACCAGCGCGGCACCAAAGTTCACACATTGCCCAATAGAAGGCCAGACTATTAACCAAAGATCTCAACCAAGCAGAGTGAGGATGCACGTTAGTGTGGATATGAGCAAGGTATGAATTTTTCTCTTATTTAGCATTTTTTTATCATTCCGTCGTTTCTGCGACACTCAAGCCTCGTGTATGCGGTTAAAGCACTGGTCGAAACACGGAAGCGGGGCACGTAATGTTTCTTTCAGTATTCGACATGTTCAAGATTGGCATCGGACCATCGTCTTCTCATACTATGGGGCCGATGCTAGCTGGTGCGAGGTTTCTTGACCATCTGCGCACCTTACCCTTCGAGGTGGCCGGCCTAAGCGCGCGATTGCACGGATCCCTTGCGCATACAGGAATTGGTCACGCGACGGATCGGGCGACAATTTTAGGCCTCGCAGGAGTTGTCCCGCATAACTACGACGCAGAAAAAGCCGCTCAAATACTGATCGAAAACCGCGACACCAAACGGCTCCATCCACAAGGCTTGCCTGACTTGCGCTTTGATCCACTGAGCGATCTTGTGTTCGACTTTGGGCCAAATCTGGATGGTCATGCAAATGGCATGGTGCTCAGTGCCACAGACCCGCAGGGCGATATCATCGCGCAACAAACCTATTATTCAATAGGTGGCGGGTTTGTGGTGACAGATGCAGAATTCGACAAGGCGAGCGACACCGAGCAGGCCACAAGGGTGCCATTTCCTTTTGCTACGGCAGCCGACATGCTGGCGATGGCGCGCCGCTCGGGCAAAACCATCGCCGAGATGAAGGCTGCCAACGAATCACAATGGCAGTCCAAGACCGCTTTGCAAGATGGTCTGACACGCATTTGGACCGTGATGAACGATTGCATCAACCGCGGTCTCATGGCTCAGGGCATCCTGCCCGGAGGCTTAAAGGTGCGCCGTCGCGCGCATGCGATCCACGAGGCCCTAACAGCGGAAAAAGGTCTCAACATCGTTGCACCGCACACAATAAACGACTGGATTGGCGTGTACGCTATGGCCGTTAACGAAGAAAACGCAGCCGGCGGACAGGTTGTCACTGCGCCAACCAATGGCGCCGCCGGCGTAGTTCCAGCCGTTATTCGCTACTGGTTGGATCATGTGCCGGCGGCGTCTGCAAAGCGGGTAGATGAATTTTTGCTGACTGCCTCTGCCGTCGGAGGCTTGGTCAAGACAAATGCCTCCATCTCCGGCGCCGAGGCAGGATGTCAGGCCGAAGTCGGCAGCGCCGCAGCCATGGCCGCAGCGGGCCTATGCGCCGTTATGGGAGGAACACCCGAGCAGGTCGAAAATGCGGCAGAAATCGCGCTTGAACATCACTTGGGGATGACCTGTGATCCGATTGCTGGACTGGTTCAGGTTCCGTGTATAGAACGCAACGGCTTGGGCGCGGTCAAAGCCGTGACAGCCGCATCACTGGCGTTACGCGGTGATGGGCAGCATCTGGTTCCATTAGATGCCTGCATAGAAACGATGCGCCAAACGGGGGCGGATATGAACGAAAAGTACAAAGAAACATCGTTGGGCGGATTGGCGGTAAACGTACCCAACTGTTAAAATTTTAAAAAAATTGCAGGCGTCATCCACGCCCAAGACCCATCGACAAACAAACACAACATCATAGCCGCGCTTAGGATCTGCCACTTATACAGCCCCTTGCCACATCATCCCCAAATGCGTACCCAAGACGCAGGCAAACACTCACAGGCGCTGCTCATGAAAAAAGACACCAAAGGCGTGCTCCCGTTGCAAGATCTGCGCGATCTGGCATCGACCGGTGCGATCAAGGCCAGCACTGTCTTTGCAAAGGGTCAGATCCAGCCGGCCAGTCTGGATTTGCGCCTTGGCCACAGAGCATACCGATTGCGCGCCTCGTTCCTTCCGGGCGCACGCAGAACCGTCACGGAACGACTTCCTGATTTTGAAATGCATCAAATTGACCTTACGAACGGCGCCGTGTTGGAAAAGGGGTGCGTCTATCTGGTCCCGCTTCAGGAAACGCTTTGCCTTCCGGATGATCTTGACGGTGTCGCCAATGCCAAAAGCTCAACCGGACGGCTGGATTTGCTGACGCGGACGGTCACCGACCAAGGCACGGAATTCGACCGGATCCCGCGCGGCTACACAGGCCCGCTTTATGCCGAAATTTGTCCGCGCAGCTTTTCTGTACTGGTGCGACCGGGTATGCGGCTCAACCAGCTTAGGCTGCGCAGGGGACAGGCCATACTCAATGACCGCGAGCTCACCACCCTGCACGGCAGCGACACGCTGGTCAGCGGTGGACCTGCGCTTATCGATGACGGTTTGGGATTTTCCGTAGATCTGAGACCAGGTGCCAAAAATCTGCTTGGCTACCGCGCCAAGCCCCATACCGGCGTCATCGACCTCGACCGCATCGGCCACTACGCACCGCGTGATTTTTGGGAAGAGATCCGGTCCACACAAGACTACATCATCCTTGATCCGGGGGCATTCTACATTCTTGTCAGTCGCGAAGCGGTTCATATACCGCCAGATTATGCCGCCGAAATGGCCCCCTACCTCAGCATGGTCGGAGAATTCCGCGTGCATTATGCCGGTTTTTTCGATCCGGGCTTCGGTCATGCCGCCGCTGGAGGTCACGGCGCGCGCGGTGTCCTCGAAGTGCGATGCCACGAAGCCCCCTTTGTGCTGGAACATGGACAAATCGTCGGGCGTTTGGTCTACGAACGCATGGCAGCCCGGCCCGAGACACTTTATGGTGCGGGACTGGCGTCAAATTATCAGGGCCAAGGCCTCAAGCTCAGCAAACATTTTGCACCGCCAGACCCCACCTGATCAAAGCACCCGGAATCTTGGCGACAAACCAAAGGCCCACATCCTCATCGCTGTGGCTACGGGTCTTCAAACAACTCTGGCTGCCCATCATCACCGTGTGGATCTGGCATAGCCTCTGAAGGCGGACGGCTTTCCAGCAATCCAGCCGACCGCAGCTCTTTCAATCCCGGAAGATCGCGCGCAGTCTCAAGCCCGAAGTGGTCCAGAAACCCACCGGTCACAACGAAGGTTACCGGCCGGCCCGGTGTCATACGCCGTCGACCAAAGCGGATCCATTCCATCTCCAGTAGTTGGTCCACCGTCCCCCGAGAAACAGCCACGCCGCGAATTTCTTCTATTTCGGCACGGGTCACAGGCTGGTGATAGGCGATTATCGCCAAAGTCTCGATCGCGGCACGGCTCAGTTTGCGCGTCTCGACCACCTCTTTTTGCATGAGAAAGCCAAGGTCCGATGCCGTGCGGATGGCCCAGGCTTCGCCGACTTTTGTGACCTGCACGCCCCGTCCGTCATAACGTTTGCGCAAATGTTCCAAGGCTGCTGCGGCATCACAGCCATGCGGCATTCGTGCATTCAGATCGGCAACGCTGACGGGCGCGGCGCTGGCGAAAAGGACGGCTTCGACCATGCGTTCCTGTTCCCCCATCGGCGGGGCAGCAAACAGGCTTTGTTCCTCTGAGGTCTCCTTGGTCACGATCGATCCTCTTTGCGGCGCAGTTCAATCGGGGCAAACATATCAGACTGGCGCAATTCTACCTTGCCTTCTTTGACCAGCTCAAGAGACGCGGCAAATGTTGCGGCCGTCGCAGATCGCCAACGCACCGCGTCATCCCCCCAACCCTCTGGCAGGTACGCTTCAATTTCGGTCCACTGGCCTGCATAACCAATCAGGCCCCGCATACGCTCCAGAGCCTGTTCCATGGTAAACACGGACTCGCGGTCAAATGCATAGGGACGGAATTCATCGCGTGTTCGCAGACGCGAATATCCCTGCATCAGATCCATCAGCGTCGCCGTGTACCGGGTGCGTCGAACACGTTCAACCTGTTCGGGAATTCCCCGCACAAAACGATCCCGTCCAAGGCGATCCTGCGCCATCAAGCGCGCCGCCGCATCCCGCATAGCCTGTAAACGTTCCAGCTGAAACGCCAGATGCGCGGCCAGTTCTTCGCCTGACGGGCCTTCTTCCGTGGGATCCGGCGGTAAAAGCAGCCGTGATTTTAAAAACGCTAACCATGTCGCCATCACCAGATAGTCGGCCGCCAGTTCGATCCGCAGCTCTTTGGCTTTGTTCACAAAGGCCAGATACTGCCGCGCCAGCGTCAGGATCGAAATGGTCCGAAGATCAACCTTTTGGCTTCGCGACAAAGACAGCAAAAGATCGAGTGGGCCTTCAAAACCATCCACATCAACAATCAACGCCTCGGCGACAAGCCGGTCTTCGACTGAAATGGCCGTCAAAAGGTCGCCGGTCGCATCACTCAAAGCCGCGACTCCATGTTTTTGTATGCAGCAACAAGATCGGCGGTCGGAACAAGGTCGCGCCCGGGTCGCGCAGCCAAGGCCGCGTCTGCTCTGGCTTGAGCTGCATCGCTCAAGGGTCCGATGCGATCTGCAAGGGCCTGCATTTCATCAAGATCGCCGTTACAATGCAGCACCGCGTCACAGCCTGCCGCCAAAGCAGCTGCACCACGTTCCGGCACTGTTCCCGACAAGGCATTCATCGACACATCATCCGTCATCAAAAAGCCGCTTACTCCCAGATCCCGGCGCATCCGCATCACGACCTGCGGTGACTGGGTCGCGGGTTTGTCGTCCAAAGTAGCATAGACCACATGCGCGGTCATCGCCAGCGGCAGCGCCCCAAGCCCACGAACGGGTACAAAGTCTACACTTTCCAGTTTTGTCAGGGATACATCTGTCCTGGGCAAGGCAAGATGACTGTCCAGCTGCGCGCGCCCATGACCCGGCAGATGCTTGACCACCGGCAAGGCCCCGCCGGCAAGGGTGCCCTCCGCCACGGCCTGCGCAATCGTCAAAACCGTGTCGGGATCCCGGCCATAGCAGCGATTGCGCAAGACCGGATGGGTGTTGTCATGCGCCACATCGATTAATGGCGCGCAAATCCCGTCGATGCCAAATGTAGCCATCTCGTGGGCAATGATACGCGCGCGCAATGCAAATGCCGCAGGTGCTTGGGCTTGGAAACGGTCGGCGTCGTCCAAAGGAGGCATCCAGTTGCGCACCATTGGTGGCCTAATCCGTTGAACCCTGCCACCTTCTTGATCGATAAAGACCGGAGCGTCCCATCCAACCGCTGCACGCACGTCGGTCGTAAGGGCGCGCAGCTGTTGGGCCGTCGACACATTTCTTGCAAACAGGATAAAACCAAATGGCTGGAATGCGCCAAAAAATGCCGCCTCTTCGCGCGTAAGAGACAGCCCAGCACAGCCTAGAAGAGCTGCACCAAACCTTCGGGTCACTTGTGGCTTACGGGGATACAGTCCGTGCGTCCCGCTTTGATCACAGCACAGAACCGCCGCGCATCTGCCAATCCGTCAAACCCTGCAACACGCAAACGGTACAAAGTGCGGCCATTGTTTTCAACAGGCTGTATCACGCGTTGTTTATCCGAAAAAAGCACGCCAAACCGGCCTGCCAGACGTTGCCATTCACGCTGTGCGATAGCGGGCGTGTCCAACGCCCCAACCTGAGCCAGCTGAACGCCTGCTGCCAATGTATTGGGGTCCAGATCAAGGTCAGCCACCATGGGCGCCACTACTGACGCCACGACGGCAGCGAGGGTTGTGTCTGCCTCGCTCGCTATTGCGGGCGTCACCGCGGACACTGGCTGTGATTGAGCGATTGGAACCAATATGGGCCGTGCGATTGGCCGCAAGCTACGTTTCAAGCCAGCAATCTTATCCGAGATAGCCGCTACCGGAAACGTGACAGCCGGCGTCACAATCGAGGCCACCTGTACACCGACCACGCCACCATCATCACCAGCCGCGTCCAGACGCAGATTTTCCAACGATCGTGAAACAGCCTCAGCAGTTACAGGGCTGCGAGCCGCGCTTTGATCGGCCAAAGCTGTTGTGCGCGCCAGTCCTTCAGCGCTGGTGGATACGTAGGTATATTCTTCTACTTTTGACAAATCGGAACGCCCAACGGGCGATACCTCAGACATTTGCGCAAGTGGAAGGTCATCGTTTGATAATCCCACCTCAGTCGGAGCGAGGGCGACTTCATCGACCGCATCTGCTGCGGTTCCCGTTCCCGCAACACCATTTACAGCATAACCTTGATGTTCTGCCTCACGACCACCGCCGGTTTCCGGCACGATTTTAATCGGGCCCTCCAGCGCTCTTACGATCGGGATTACAGACACATCACGTGCGATCAATTGATAACCCCAAAACGCGACACCCGCCATCAATACAATAGCCAATCCCGCGCCAAACCAATGTATGGACTGGACTCCCATTCGTCCCGAGTCCACCTCAGGATGCACCATATCTGCCATATTTGCCTCACCGCCCAGGTCCCCGTATGGGGCCCAGGTCTCTTGCCAATTGCCTCAACCGGCAGTGGTGAAGGATCTGACGCCCTACATTTCCTCGGCCGGAGTTACGCCAAGGATACTCAATCCTGCTGAAATAACAACCTGTGTCGCGCGCGCGAGTGGCAGTTTTGCCGCACTGCGTGTCTTGTCTTCTTGGACAAAGCGCAGGTCGTGCCGGTCTTGTGTCGCAAGCGTGTAAAGCGTCGCCAAGTCTGACGCCAACTCGTAAAGATAAAAGGCGACGCGGTGTGGTTCGTTTGTGCGCGCGGCGATCTCCACCAAACGTGGCCATTCCGCAATCTTTTGAACAAGACGTTCTTCGGCAGGGTCCTCGATCAGGAAATCTGTGCCATTGGTCGGAATGCCTGCCTTTTCAGCATTGCGCAGCGCGGACAGACAGCGGGTATGTGCATATTGAACATACCAGACAGGATTGTCTCGCCCGCCAGCCACGACCTTGTCAAAGTCAAAATCAAGCGGCGCATCATTCTTGCGCATCAACATGACAAAACGCGTCACATCGGGGCCGACCTGATCAATGACATCGCGCAGTGTAACAAACGTCCCTGCGCGTTTTGACATTTTGAACGGCTCACCATTTTTGTACAGCTTTACCAGTTGCGTCAGCTTGACGTCCAGCGGCGTGCGATTTTCCGACAAGGCCGCAACAGCAGCCTTCATCCGTTTGACGTACCCACCATGATCGGCGCCAAACACATCAATCAAAGCATCATATCCACGACTAACCTTATCGTAATGATAGGCTATGTCGGGCGCAAAATAAGTCCATGCACCATCAGATTTCTGAATCGGACGGTCCACATCATCGCCATAGTCAGTTGACCGAAACAGGGTCTGTTCGCGTGGCTCCCAATCTTCGGGCACTTTCCCTTTCGGAGGCTCTAGGGTTCCGCGATAAATCAGATTTTTGCTTCTCAGATCATCTATAGCAGCCTCGATCCGACCGGATCCATACAGTGACTTTTCACTGTAAAAGACATCCATTTTGACACCAAGCGCCAAAAGATCACTGCGGATCAGATCCATCATGGCAGCGGTCGCAAACTCCCGAATGTCTTGCAGCCAAACGGACTCTGGCGCGTTCAGATAAGCCCCTCCCACTTTGGTCTTTAGCGCCTCGCCGACGGGAACCAAATAATCGCCGGGATAAGTGCCATCTACAAACGCCACCTCCTGACCGTGCGCTTCGAGATACCGCAGATAAACCGACCGGGCGAGGACGTCGACCTGTCCACCGCCATCGTTAATGTAATATTCCCGCGTTACATCAAACCCAGCATAGGCCAGCAAAGATGCCAGCGCATCGCCAAAAACCGCACCGCGGGTATGGCCCACGTGCAAGGGGCCGGTGGGATTGGCAGAGACGTACTCCACGTTGACACGCTGCCCCGCCCCCATGGACGATCGGCCAAAGTCCGTTCCCTGTGCCAGTGCAGCGCGCGCGACATCCGCCCAAACCTTCGGATTGAGCCGCAAATTCAAAAACCCCGGTCCCGCGACTTCGGCAGCGTCTACACGTGGATCAGCTGTCAGCTTGGGCGCCAAGGCTTGGGCGATGTCACGTGGTTTCATCTTGGCCGGTTTTGCCAGTACCATGGCGGCATTGGTGGCCATATCCCCGTGCAAAGGATCGCGTGGGGGCTCTACTGCCACATGGGCTGTGTCAAGGCCCTCGGGCAGATGGCCTTCTGTTTCTAGGTCATGTAACGCGGTAACTACCAGCGCGCGGATCTCTGCAAAAAGGTTCATTTGGCTGTCCTGTCAATTACGGGAGGGTCTACCAGTCTGACGGCTCGCGTCAATGCAGCTTGCGCCAGGGCAGGCCCGATCCAGCCAGCACGATTGCGCTAACACACCCCTTGGCAAAATCTGGCGAAGACTGTATTCAGCCGACGCTTTTCAAGCTTTGTTACCTCCGGGGTCACCGGGGTTTCGGGCACCAAAACAGGGACATCACAGCCATGGCTGCGCATCTTGCAATTATTGCCGATATTGGTGGAACCAACACGCGTGTCGCGCTGGCAGATGGTGCAGTTGTACGCACGCAGTCTACGCGTCGATATCGCAATGCAGACCACGCAGGACTGGGTGAAGTATTATCTCATTTCCTGCATGAAACCCGCGTGCAAGTGAATGCAGCCTGTGTTGCAATGGCAGGACCGGTCAAAGAAGGCATCGGAAGTCTTACCAATCTGGATTGGCGCGTAGATGCCACAGAAATAGGCAATGCAACGGGCGCAAAGCTGGTCGGTGTCCTTAACGATCTTCAGGCTCAGGGACATGCTTTGGCGCATGTGCCGCAAGCCTCGCTAACCCAAGTTCTGCCAGGCAAACCCAGTATCGCGGGTGCGGCACAGCTTATGTTGAACGTGGGAACAGGGCTGAACTCGGCTTTGGTTGTGCATGGCAAGGGTGTCACAATCGTTCCACCATCCGAATCTGGCCATGTCGGCCTACCTGTAAAAACAGATGCAGATTTGCGGCTGGCACATTTTTTATCAAAAGAGCATGGATTTGCCGGAGCAGAAGAAGCGGCCTCTGGTCGCGGGCTGGGCAACCTTTATGCGTGGCTTTTGGAAGAAGACAAAAGCCTCGACCCTGCACTTTCGTCGCATGATGTGATGGCCTCGATTCAGCATTCAGACAGATCAACACGGGCGGCAGCACTGTTTGTCCGCATGCTTGGAATGTATGCAGGCGACTTGGCCCTGATCCAACTGCCATTTGGCGGCATATTTTTGTGTGGCGGGCTGGCGCGTGCATTTGCCCCGTATTACGGACCCATGGGCTTTGAGAATGCATTTTGCGCAAAGGGCCGATTTTCCAGCTTCATGTCCCAATTCCCCGTCCACATTGTGACCGACGACAATGCAGCTTTGCAAGGATGCGCCGGGTATCTTGCTGAAATGTCGGAAATTTGATCAAGGTATCGCATCGCTCGTCATCGGGGGTTGAAACCGTGGACGCGGATCATGGCGCGTCATTCCTCAAACGCCCCAAGCACAGCAGCCAGATTTTCTGACAAAGCATCGCTTAAATAGCCTCCTTCCTGAATAAGAACCACAGGCTTACCGCATCGGGCAAGACGCCGGCCCAGTGCACCGAACCCTTGCGTGGTTATGCGTAGTGCATTGAATGGATCCGACACATGCGCATCCAGTCCCAAAGCCACCACAAGACAATCCGCACCAAAGGTATCTGAATACCCTAATGCGCGCTCTATTGCGTGCAGCCATGGGCTATCTTCGCTCCCCAATGGCAGAGATAGGTTCAAATTCGCACCAAGACCTGCTCCTGCACCGCGTTCGTGTGGATGCCCCCAGAAAAAAGGATAGAACCGCGCGGCATCCGCGTGTACCGACGCGGTCAGGATATCAGAGCGTTCATAAAAAATTTCCTGCGTTCCGTTGCCATGATGCACATCGACATCCAGCACGGCGACGCGACGCCCCGCCTGCGTCATCCATTGTGCCGCAATGGCCGCATTGTTCAAAAAACAAAACCCTCCAGCCATATCAGAGAACGCATGATGACCCGGTGGACGGCACAGGGCATAGCTGGCCCCGTTATCCAGCGCAAATTCGGCCGCGGTCAACGCAGATTGCGCCGACCAATAAGCCGACGCCCAGGTGTCCGCACCAATCGGACAGGCCATATCTGCCTGATGCCAGCCTGCCTGACCAACCGGATGACTGGGGTAACTATCTGACCGGGAACGCGAATGTATATTCGGGATTACCTCGGCACTGGCGTCGGGCATTTGCACCCATCGAGCGTGAATTGTTTGCAAAAATGCCAGATAGTCTGCACCATGCACCGCCGCAATCGGCGCCAAACCATAATCCTTCGGCGATATCAAATCCCATCCCGCCGTTGCCGCCCCGGACTGCAATCGCCGTGCGCGTTCGGGCTGTTCGGGGCTGGCCTGCACCTGACCCATCCGTAAAAACGTCTTTGGATCATGCGCCATTTGACGCGTATCAAACACTGCTTTCATTTGCCCCCTGCCCCTTTGCCTCATTCAACTATAGAAGACCACTATGGAACGCATTTACACCTCTTTGCAAAGCATACTCGACAGTGGTTTCGACACGATCATAGATGTGCGAAGTCCTTCAGAATTTGCACTGGATCACATTGCCGGTGCGATCAATCTACCTGTGCTAAGCGATCTTGAGCGCGCCGAGGTCGGGACGATCTACACACAAGACAGTCGCTTCCGTGCGCGCAAAATTGGTGCTGCACATATTTTTACAAACACTGCCGCGCATGTTGCGGGGCCTTTGGCGCAATACGACGGGTCATGGCGCCCTTTGGTCTATTGCTGGCGAGGCGGACAACGGTCGGGGTCATTCGGGTATCTGCTTGAACAAATCGGTTGGCGGGCCGAGGTCATTCAAGGGGGTTACCGGGCGTATCGCGCGCTTGTGCACGACGTACTGTATTCAGAGCCCGTCTCGCACCGGATTGTTTTGCTGGATGGCAACACCGGCACCGCCAAAACGGAGATATTGCACCGTATGGCGGCATTGGGGCACCAGGTCATAGATCTGGAGGGTCTGGCAGGTCACCGAGGGTCACTATTGGGAGGAATGGGCCCGCAGCCTAGTCAAAAAGCGTTTGAGTCCGAAATTGCAGGTCAACTATGCCGTATGGATCCCAACCGACCCATTCTGATCGAAGCCGAATCCAGCAAGATCGGTGAAAGGCTTATTCCCCCAATGCTGTGGTCAGCCATGCGCGCAGCACCTCGGATTGAAATCACGGCCCCCGTGGCCGCGCGTGCGGTGTACCTTGCCCGGATATACGACGATCTTTGGCAGGACGATCTGGAACTGCTGCGTCTTCTTGAACCTCTGCACAGCATCCGCGGAGACGCCGTCGTTGCGCGGTGGCGGGCGAAGATTGCGGAGGCAGACAAGATAGGGCTCGCGTGTTCATTGATGACTGATCACTACGATCTTGCATATCAGAAATCCAGGGCGGTGCGCGGATCAAAAATTATGTCAAGCATCCATACTGATGGTCTGGAGGACACTGATCTCACCCGGGTGACTGACGCCCTGAGCGAAGCCCTGGCTAAAATCCAATAAATCAATACTTTGCAATATCTTAAAAGATACTTCTAATGCAAAACATACGTTGTTCGACAAAATCGTGACTTAAGGACTGTTGGGCACAACATCGACCATCCCGCCCTTTATATTGGTTATTCTACCAATAATATCGTAGGACAGCTTGGCCTTTTGAAATTTCTTTACAATCTGCTCTACTTGTTCTGGATCGACTGCGGCAAGCAATCCTCCAGCTGTTTGTGGATCAAACAGCAGCTCTGCCCGCGTTGTGTCCGGACAATCGCCTATCAATCCCCTGTTGTCTGCATACAACGATGATCTGACCCCTGCTTTGGCAAGGCCGAGCGCCCCTGGCAAAATTGGTATTCGATCCAGCCAGATCTGCGCAGATACGTTGCTTTGGACGCAAATACCCTGCACATGTCCAGCCAATCCAAACCCAGTGACATCTGTCATTGCATGTGCCTTTGATAGAATGTGCGCCGCCAGATCAGAAGGCTGAGACATGCTTGCCAATGCGCCCGCGACCACGTCACCCGAAGCCTTCATCTGCATCTCGGCGGCAAGAACAACGCCGGTTCCAATCGGCTTGGTTAATATTAATGCGTCCCCCGGGCGCGCACCTTGCAACGTTATGGGCGCATCGCCGCACAAACCACTGATCGAAAATCCCAATGTCATCTCGTCACCCTGAGAGCTATGGCCACCAACTATCTGTGCACCTGCCTGAGCAAACACGTCGCCAGCTGCCTGCATGATCTCGGTCAGGGTGCGGGCCTGCAATTCGGGTGCCATACGCGGTAAGACAACCTGCGCCAAGGCCGCCTGTGGTGTGGCCCCCATCGCCCAAATATCCCCCAAGGCATGCACTGCCGCAATGCGAGCCATCAAAGCCGGATCGTGGGTGAACGCCCGAAGATGATCTGTTGTCAGCACCTGTTGGACGCCGCCAACGCGAACAACCGCCGCATCATCTCCAGGCAGCGTCAGAACATCGTCCCGAAAATGTGGCAGGCCTTGCAATGCTTTGTGTAAAGGTCCTCGCCCAACTTTGGCGCCACAACCGGCGCATAATGGCATGTCAGGCACATCGCCGACGGCTCGTTCCTTGGGTGGTTTTGGCAGTGTCATGGGCAAAAGATCTGCGAATTGCTTCATGAAACGTTGATCGATGTCGTCTTTCCAACGCCACATAGCAGCGCCACTCAGAGGGATCCCCAGCTTTTCTCCAAGTGCTGTTTTACCACCGAGAGATACCAGCTTGAGATAATCACGCTGAGGCACGAAGCGTCGCAGCGGGCGTTGCATCAGGCAGGCACGCAAGTTGTATAGTAACGCAGGCGCTTGCCGGACTGCGAACACGCCTGCTTTGGGACGCGGCGTATCGCGCATATGGGCGCAATCCCCGACCGCAAAAACGTCTGCTACACTGCTTTGTAAGTTTTTGTCGACGCTTACGAACCCATCATGAAGATCCAAACCGGTCTGTGCCAACCATGGCCACGCCCGACCAATGGCCGCCCCTGTTACAAAATCACTTTTGATAAAGCGTCCATCCAACAACATGACACCTTTGTTCGTGACCTCCACAGGCGTTGCATTTTCTATGACATTGATGCCCAAAGCACGCATGGCCCGCAAAATATGCTGTCTCGGCCAAGGTGGAACGGTCTGTAATACCTGACCCACATCAATCACCGTGATCTTGGTTTTGCGATGTCGGGCATGAGCCATGGCCATCGCAATCTCGGCCCCGGCGATTCCCCCACCAAGCACGACGATGTCTTCGCTTTTGTCACGCGCGTCTCCCCATGCCTGTGCAAAAGCTCCCAAAGGCTTGACTGGGACGCCAAAAGTCTCAAATCCTGATAAATCTGGCATCGAGGCCGTCAAACCAACATCCAGACTGGCGACATCAAAGGAAATCACGCGATCACCGACCGCGATCTGACGGGCAATGGGATCCAATGCGGTTGCCGCACCCAAAATCAAACGTGCCCCAGCAAAACGCGCCAACTGCACCAGATCTATGGACAGCGCCGCGCGGTCATAATGGCCTGCGACAAACCCGGGCAGCATGCCGGAATACGGCGATGCCGGACCAGGGTTGATCAGTGTCAGCCGGACCCCAGCCAAAGGGCGCATTCCCCAAGCACGCAACACCAGCGCGTGTGTATGTCCCCCACCAATCAGCACAAGATCCTTTGTCATGGGCAAGCTGGGCGTCATATCTCGCAATCCTTCGATGAATGGCACGGGTGCGCCGACTGGCTATTTCCAATTGTCCACCCTAAAGGCTGTATACAGGCATATTTCAGAGGGCGAGATGGAAAATTTACGAGGCATTCTTTTCATGGTCGTGGCGATGGGGGCTTTTGCCGTTGAAGATGCGTTAATCAAGTCAACCACACAAACCATTCCCACTGCACAATTGGCCCTAAGTGTGGGGAGCATGGGAACCGTCGCGCTATTAATTTTGTGCCGCATCATCCGTGTGCCTTTGCTGAACGCCGCATTGCTTCATCCAGCAGTCATCGCACGAAACCTTGCCGATGTCGTGGGCGTGGTATTCTTCATCTCTGCATTGGCGCTTGCGCCGCTGACAACACTGGCCGCGCTCATTCAGGTGACACCTTTGACGCTGACGTTCTGTGCAGCGCTTTTATTGGGAGAGCACGTCGGATGGCGCAGATGGAGCGCGGTTTTCGTAGGTTTTGTTGGCATGCTCTTGATCATCAAGCCCGGGTCCGACGCATTTGATTCGACAACGCTTTTGGCGGTCGGGGCCGTGGTTTGCCTGACAGCCCGTGATCTGGCAACGCGCTTCGTGCCAAAGGACATGCACAACCTGCAACTTACAACATACGGCTTTTCGACCATGATCCCCGCCGGTCTGGTGTTGTGGCCTTTTGCCGAGGCGACGGTTTCCCCGACGGGCCTACAGTGGAGCGTACTGGCCATAATTTCAACTTTGGGGTTGATCGGGTATTATGCTGTGACGGCGGCAATGCGCCTTGGCGAGGTCTCGGTGATTTCGCCTTTCCGCTACACACGTTTAATCTTGGCCATGATCATCGGGTTGGTGTTTTTCAACGAAACTCCTGACACAATCACGTGGATAGGCGCAGGCATGATTGTCACAGCCGGTCTGTATCTTTTGTACCGCGAGGCCGTCCAGCGTCGCACTCAAACTGTATGACGCGGCACGCCCCCTGAGCATGCCATATCAAAGTATTACGTTAGCGCTATCGCTTAACACTGCTTCACTGGTTTACAATTCGCAAGCGGTTGCTATGACTGCCTCAAACTTATCCGCCGGAGACCGCCATGAGCACCATAATCGATATTCACGCCCGCGAAATCCTAGACAGCCGCGGCAACCCCACGGTCGAGGTTGATGTCACCCTCGAAGACGGCACATTCGGACGCGCTGCGGTTCCATCGGGTGCATCTACAGGCGCCTATGAGGCTGTTGAAAAACGTGACGGCGACGCAAACAGATACAAAGGCAAGGGTGTGCTGGATGCTGTTGCCGCCGTAAATGGCGAAATTGCCGAGGCTCTGTTGGGAACAGATGCCACCGAACAGGTCAGCGTAGATGAAACGATGATCGAACTGGACGGCACACCCAACAAAAGCCGTCTTGGTGCAAATGCAATTTTGGGTGTGTCACTTGCCGCGGCAAAGGCTGCAGCAGACTTCACAGCACAGCCCCTTTTCCGCTATGTGGGCGGCACGTCAGCACGGCTGTTACCTGTGCCTATGATGAACATCATCAACGGAGGCGAGCACGCGGATAACCCGATCGACATCCAAGAATTTATGATTATGCCTGTGTCGGCCACGTCCATCCGCGACGCCGTCCGTATGGGATCCGAGGTTTTCCATACCCTGAAAAAAGAGCTGTCCACAGCTGGCCTGTCCACCGGCATCGGGGACGAAGGCGGCTTTGCACCAAATCTTAGCTCCACCCGTGATGCGCTTGATTTTGTTCTGAAATCGATTGAAAAAGCCGGCTATGTTCCGGGTGAAGACATCCACCTTGCCTTGGACTGTGCCGCGACCGAATACTACAAAGATGGTGCATATCATCTAGCCGGTGAACAAAAAATCCTCTCCTCTGAAGAAAACGTGGCCTACCTTGCCGCGCTGGCAGACGACTATCCCATTATTTCAATCGAAGATGGCATGTCAGAAGACGATTGGGACGGGTGGAAGGCCCTGACAGACGCCATCGGTGACCGCGTGCAATTGGTCGGCGATGATCTGTTTGTGACCAATCCAGAGCGGCTTGCCATGGGGATCGAGCGCGGCAGCGCCAATTCCATGCTGGTCAAGGTCAATCAGATCGGAACCTTAACAGAAACACTTCAAGCCGTTGACATGGCGCATCGCGCGCGAATGACCAACGTCATGTCACACCGGTCTGGCGAAACCGAAGACGCCACCATCGCTGATCTGGCTGTGGCGACCAATTGCGGTCAGATTAAAACTGGATCATTGGCACGATCAGACAGGTTGGCAAAATACAACCAACTCATTCGGATCGAAGAAATGCTGGGGGAAACTGCGCTATATGCAGGCCGATCAATTCTTAGATCATAGTCCCGCCGCGCGCTAAGATCCTACTACAGCGTCTGTGATATATGCCGAACCAACGCGACGCCTATTACCATGCTTTTGTGCCTCTCCCCTTTTTAGGGGGGATAGATCGTGCCAGCAGCATTACCGATGGCGCTCTGAGCGTGGTTTCAGGGCCGTATCACAGACGGTTTGAGCGGCCGCACAGGGGCGTCGCGTTTAAAGGTCTCGGTGGCCAACAGAGCCAGAACTGGCCAAAACCCTGAAGGCTGCAACAGATGTTGTTGGCAGTGGGCCTCCCTCGGCCGGTTTTTAAACAAGCTCGAATACACTGACAAAAAAGTCGCTGGTTGCCACCGAGCAACGGCGCGCTGGTGCGACGAAGCGCTGTGGATCATCAAGGGTTGTATGGATGGTAACGCATTGAATACCATGTCATAAACGGTCCTGCTCTGGAATTTCAGCCGGTCATTGTCGTCATTTGCGACAACCTCGCCAGCGATTGCACTCGGGCTGCGGCTTCAGCGATGCGCGATATTGGGCGCTGGCTCCTTTATTGGCCATCGTATTCGCCAGCCCTTAAATCCTGTCGAGATGGCATGCCCAAACCCCAAAGCCCGCCTGCGCAGAATTGAGCCAAGACCATTCGACCAAGGGTACGACGCACTTACCGAAATCTGCAATCGCTTCAGCCCTGACGAATGTTGGAACGTCTTCTGCGAGGCAGGATATGGATCGAACGAAAAGCGAGGCGCTTTAGAACACCTATTCAAAAAAGAATTTGGCATTACAGATATCAAATTTATTGATTAAGTTTTTTAAAAATATGAGCGCCCACAGTAGGATGTCGATCCTGATGCGATCACTATAGGGCGATCACCCAATATTCGCCAAAGGCGAAGACCAAATCTTAGTCAAAACCTTACTATCCCAAATTAAATACGGACGCTTAAAGGTTCATAATTGCTATGATATTGAACGATCCGATCAATGGCTGGTAACGAGATGATGGTTTTGATGTATCAGTCCGTCCTCGGGACTGTCTGAAGGCGCTGCGCTTTATGCAGTAGTTAATGAAAATGAGCTGAGCGAATAAATCGATATTTGATCTAGGAAATTTACAGTAAGAAAATACATATGACAGACAATCGTCCAATCTTGATGGATGTAACTCGCGTCCTTCGGCGCATGGGACATCGGCATACTGGCATAGATCGGGTGGAACAGGCTTGGCTAACCTATTTGGCCAATCATAATTCCCCAGCCATGGGATTTATGCGATCACATTATGGATACGGACTTATTCCGAAATCCGGGTTGGCGCGTTTATCACGCAGTCAACACACGAAACCAACAATCTGGCGGCCCATGTTGATGTTGCCAAATCTACTCAAATATGTGCCTGCAGACTCAATATACCTCAATGTTGGACATAGTAACCTTACGCAACGGGTTGTGACTGGCCTACGAAACAGCGCAATGGGGCCCTTAGCTGTGATGGTGCACGACGCGATCCCATTGGACTATCCGCATCTACAAAGGCCCGGTACAAATAACCGATTTCGCTCTTTTTTGCGACAAGCAGAGCGCGTAGATCACATCATTTGCCCATCAAAATACAGTTCAGATCGCGTAAGCCGCCATATGAAACACCATTCTGTCACTATTGCACCACTTGGTTTGACTGAATTTCCACCCCCACAGAAACTTGTTCTACCAGAAAAAATTTTCGTTTTCATAGGCACTGTGGAGCCACGGAAAAATATTGGTCTCTTGCTGTCTGTCTGGCAGCAGAACGCCCATCGGCCCGATTGGCCATCGCTTTTGGTTTGTGGCGCGCCTGGATGGGAATCGCCTGCCTTGCTGAAAAGCCTTGGGCAGACCCCCCCTGAAAAAGTTATATGGCTCCCCAACGCCAACGATGCACAGTTAGCGTACGCTCTAGATCATGCGCAGGGGCTCCTATTTCCATCTTTGGTTGAAGGTTACGGTTTCCCCCCCCGCGAAGCACTGGCACGAGGCTGCCCTGTGATTGCTTCAAATTTGTCAGTGCTGAAGCAGGGTCTCAAAAAATCAGTCATCTATGTGGACCCACATAATGCTAAGGATTGGACCGATGCTATCCTTTCATGTCCGCCACGACACACCCCTATTTTGGTTCCTCAGTGGTCTGAACATTTCAAGACTGTGTTAAATTCTATCTGTTAGGCCTTGCGTAGAATAAGCGCCTTAAGAATGGAAAAATCTCGCAAATATGGGGCTTTGGCTATCTTATAAACTTCGGCTTAGACGACGTCGCTACCTGCTGCGTGCCATTCGTAAACGACGGGAATTGCAAGTGGTACGCAATCGCACGCACTCTATTCAGCCAAAAGACATTCTTGTCTTCGCCACTGTCCAAGATGAGGCAGCACAGCTTCCATATTTTCTGGACCACTACAGACGCATGGGCGTCCAACATTTTTTGATCGTAGATAATAATAGCCAAGACGAAACACAAAGTATCTTAATAAACGCGCCAGATGTATCTTGTTGGCATACGTCCTTTAGCTACCGCCATGCCCGTTTCGGCATGGATTGGATGAATTTTTTATTACTACGATACGGGAAAAATCATTGGTGTTTAACAGTCGATGCTGATGAATTCCTGACCTATCCACATGAAGACAGCCGTTCTATTCGGGCGCTCACAGACTGGATGGACATGTCAGGTATACAATCCATGCCTGCTATGTTGTTGGATCTTTATGCCGACCATCCCTTTGATCATAGGGATGCTCCCCTAAACTCGGAGCTTATGTTTGATGTAGGTAATTATCGCACCTCACGAAATCCGGAATATCATAACCTTTGGATTCAAGGTGGCCCGCGCGACCGTTTGTTTTTTTCTGATAATCCTGCCCATGCGCCTGCGTTGAATAAAATTCCTTTGGTGAAGTGGCACTGGCGATACGCATATGCCAGTTCAACACACACCCTTTTACCACGAAGGCTGAACGTCGTTTATGGCAAGCCCAAATATGTCCGCCCATCTGGCCTGTTGTTACATACAAAATTAGCACATAATTTTTGGTGCAAAACATTAAACGCTATTGAGCGTAAAGAACATTTTGATGGTGCAAAGGAATATCAGGCTTACGCGCGCGGATTGACAAGAGGCACGGTATTCAGTGCGCCAGTTTCGCATAAAATGTGTAGCTGGCGTGAAATGGAACGCTTAGAGCTTATGTCCAGAGGAGATTGGGCATGAGCTCTTTGGGTGTTGTCATCTTGGCCCATAACCATCTTGATCGTGTCATCAGCGCCACTAAAATTTGGGCAGAATCCCATATACCCGTTGAAATTCACATAGATGCAAAAGTACCAACTGTTGATTTTGCACCATTACAGGACATGGCAACCCGATCACAATCTTTGGGTATAACACCACGACGGGAATGCGAGTGGGGACGTTGGTCCATCGTTCAAGCGACCATATCAGCGACACAGCGTATTCTGGCACAAAACCCCAAGGTATCTCATGTCATGCTTTGTTCGGGCAGTTGTATACTTTTACGGCCCCCATCAGAGCTTTTGGCATTTCTCAAAAACAATAAAAATGTCGATTTTATTGAGAGCTTTAGAACAGATCTGGTAGACTCCGGACCAGATGGATTAAGCCAAGAACGTCTTACGCTCCATCATCCAATTTCCTGGAAAAGGTTTCCAAGAAGTTTTAATTTTTCCGTAAACGTGCAGCGAAGCCTTGGTGTAACGCGGCACCTGCCTGCCGGAATTGTACCTCATATGGGAAGCCAATGGTGGTGCTTAACCCGCGCAACTCTAGAATATATTTTTAACGACCCTGACCAAAAAAAAATTGAGCGACTTTATAAAGGCAGCTGGATCCCGGACGAAGGGTATTTTCAAACTCAAGCACGTCGCTGGTCCACAAATATCTCAGGACAAAGCCTGACCTATTCTCATTTTGACAAACAAGGCAAACCTAGAGTGTTCTACAATGATCACGCAGACGCCCTGGAAAGATCTGCTGTCTTTGTAGCAAGAAAGATTTGGCACGGTGCAAATCATTTATATGAAAGATTTCCCAAAGCCCGCGGTTGTCAGAATCCGGATCATGCACTTCTAGACTATGAGCTCAAGGACGCCGTTCGATCCCGTCCTGTTGTGCAAACATGTTCGCCGACTAAGTCTGCCAAACCTGCCAATCCCTTGTATATTTTTTGCGGGTTTGAAGAACTTTGGCCAGAATTTACAAAATGGGCCAATAGTGGTGATCACCGTATTGCCCAAAGCCTTTTTGCACCAAAAACGGCGGCTGCTTGGGCGTCAAAATTTCCCTCTGCCCATAAAAAATCCCTGGTAGTCAGTTTGCTACAAAGGCACCAAGCAAAAAAAAGCATTTCAGGCATTTTAATTCAGGCACAGGACCTTTTGGACATTGGGCATTCTTGGGCCCACGATCCAAACATATCAGTCGAATTAATTTCAGGTTCATGGCTATCGCAACACCCCGATCCGTCCACGGCAGCACAATTGCAGCGTGCCGAATTGGCTTGGATAAACGAGCTTCATAAGGCATCTGCACAATTTAATGTAACAACCCTTGGAGATGCCTTGGCGAATCCAAATGATGTTTTGCGCCCTATCGCCAAAACCCTTGCCCTAAATAAAAACGTCAGCCTACCTCAGTTAAGAATCCATTCTGGAATGAGTGAAACGTTACAAAATTTGCGTGTCGCCGGCTTAGCTCCAAAAGTTTTTGGGCCACTGCACATGGTGTATGCACCATCAGGTCCTGCTTACATACCAACGGCTGTCCCATGACTTGGCCAAAGGGCGTTGTAATCTTCAGCGGCATGCGCAGTGGTTCAAATTATCTGGAGGAGGGAATTGCACAATGGTCGGGGTTTCGCAGCTATGGAGAGGTCTTTAATCCGAATTTCATAGGCCATCCAGACGCGCCTTCTGTACCCAACCTTACACTTGAAGACCGCAGGGCTGCGCCAGAATCGGTCTGCGATACACTTGCTTCCGGTGCAACAATTCCCATCGTACGCTGGTTTGATGGACATAACCGACGCGCACAGTTGCATATGATTTCAGATCCCAACTGGGCGAAAATACGACTTACACGCTCTGTCTTAGATCGTTATGCAAGCCTGAAGCTTGCTCAAATGTCTGGGCAATGGCGAGTACGTACCCGAAAAGATAGAAAACGGCATAAGATAACATTCAAAGAACAGGATTTTCAGGATTTTTGCTCAGAAGAGCGGACCGCGAATTTTCAGCTAGAGCTTTTATTAAAGCGTCAGGAGTGTTTTAGAATAGATTACATAGACTTGCATAAACGACGCATGTGGAAATGGTTGGCAAATTGGCTGGGCGTCGCGCGTCCATTTACACAGCCTAGACCGCAGCTGATACGGCAAAATCCTGGGCCTGCGGCTGCCAAGTTTCTTAATCCTACTGAAATTCCAGATAACGCCTACTTGTCCCGTGCTGTGCCTCCGTCCAAAGTGGTTTTTTCCAAAACATCCAATGACGTTTATTTCAACCTTGAGCCAGACACTTACGCCACTGCGCTGAGAAGCGCCGGTGGCCACGGTCTGCGGGTTTTAACTGGTGACTCAGCCAAGATATGGAAAAGCTTTTCACCAAATTATACATCAATTGCAGTTATCGAAGATCCGGTCAAACGCGCAGCACGTCTTTGGGGTGGGGATATTTGCAATGATAGGGCCTTTGTGAAGGCTCTACGTCACATAAAACACACTCCACGACCACTCCGGCCAATTGAATGGCAACCCCAGCTCTGGCAGATCCCAGTATCAGATCGCTGGTCACACGAAATGGAGTTACGTCAAACTTTTGACATACCAATCTGCAGCACACTCACAGATAGTTCACAAAAGTGCATGGGGCTAACCCATGACATTTGGCCAGAGGATTATGATGCTTTTGGACTTGCGAGCATCAGCCAAACAAAAATCACCTGACACGAAATCTCAGACGTGGTGTATCTCTATTACCGCCCCTGTCAGGCGGCTGCAACAGAAGGCGCTTCTGTCAAAATCGTATGCAGAGTGGCCGAATCATGATTGGCTCTTAGCTTTCTACAAACTCCAGCATCACGCATTGTACGCGACACCAAAGCAAGCGCCTTAAGATGTTCGACGCCAGCGTCTTTTGGAGCAAACAAAGCGAAAACAAGATCGACAGGTTGCCGATCTACAGCTTCAAATTCAACAGGACGTTCCAATAAGATGAAAACACCCTGAACCGCCGACGCACCACTGACCCGTGCGTGAGGCAGGGCAACGCCTCGCCCCACCCCGGTTGGGCCAAGGCTTTCTCTTTCTAAAAGAGCCCCAACGGCAATCGCAGCATCCAGTCCGTAAGCTGATCCAGCGAGTTCAGAGATGTCATGCATCAACCGTTTCTTACTGCTTACTCCAGCAAGTAACCTAACCGCCGCTGGTTTGATAATGTCTTCAAATGTCATTCAATCCTGTCTCTCAGGCCAAATCCAACATATGACGGCAAGGTAACATTATGGATCAATCCACCCAATGTTTCCATCTTCCCGCCGATAGACGACGTTTACACCGTCTGTACCTTCTTTCCTAAAAACCAAAACCGGCGCACCAATTAGCTCCATTTGCATAACTGCCTCTCCGACGCTTAGAGATGGAATTTTGGTTTCCATCTCTGCAACGATTATCGGCTGCAACGACTCGGGCTCGTGGTCTTCAGAATCACTGGCTCCCGAGAGGATATACGAGGACGCCCCGCTAAGTTCAACGGGTTCTGTTCGATCTTTATGATGATCTTTTAAGCGACGCTTGTAGCGCCGAAGTTGCTTTTCCATTTTCTCACTGCAGGAATCAAAAGCAGCGTAGATCTCGGTCGCATGCGCCTTAGCCGAAGCAGTTAGGCCAGTAGACAAGTGTACAGTCGCCTCACATACAAATTCGTATGCACTTTTTGAAAAAATGACATTCGCGTCCGTCGGGCGACCAGCATATTTTTGCACGGTCGCGTCCAATTCGGCGCGTACATGTGTCTGTAAGGCTTGTCCAATATCAATATGCTTTCCCGTGATCTGATAACGCATGGCGGCTCCTATTTAAGGTGGGTCAAAGGCTGAAAGACGTCTGTAAAGACGCAAAAATGCACATTGACGAGAAAAGACGCGCTGGCTTTCGGTCGACCCGACCCACCCCTAGTCAGGAGGAGTGTACAGTACAGACGGTCAAGTTTTAATGGCGTCATGTTTACAATTGAGAACCAACAAAGTTCTACTGTCAATGGAATCAGTGCGATCTTGGTAAATCAGCTTTGAATGTGATCTCACAACACACTTAATTTATCACAAATGTGAGCTATTTATATATCAAGAAAATTGCGCCGCCGCATGCCTGCGCTGCGTAGGAAAACATAAATTCAAGATATTTTGAAGTCTTCCCCAAGATAAACGCGCCGTACGTTATCGTTGCGCACCACATCCTCAGGAGCACCAGACATCAAAACACCGCCATCATGCAAAATATATGCTCGATCAACAATCTCTAGTGTTTCTCGTACGTTATGATCTGTGATCAACACACCAATTCCGCGTTTTTTCAAGTCAGCCACCAAATGACGGATATCACCGACCGAAATTGGATCCACTCCGGCAAAAGGCTCATCAAGCAAAAGATATTTTGGATCTGCCGCAAGGCACCGCGCTATTTCAACGCGCCTGCGTTCCCCTCCCGACAATGCCAAAGACGGTGCGCGACGCAGATGTTCGATGGAAAACTCACTGAGTAGCTCCTCGAGCCTTTCACGGCGCGCATGCCGATCTCTAAGAGAAATTTCAAGGACTGATAAAATGTTATCTTCAACGGACAGGCCACGAAAAATGGACATTTCCTGTGGAAGATAGCCAATCCCCATGCGTGCACGGCGATACATTGGCAAATTTGTTACATCGCGTCCATCGATCAGAACCTGACCAGCTTCAGGATTGACCAACCCCGCGATAGAATAAAACGAAGTGGTTTTACCGCAGCCATTCGGACCCAGCAGACCAACGACTTCGCCTCGATGCAGGTCGAGACTCACATCCCGTATAACGACACGTTTTTTATAACTTTTCCGGAGATGCCGGATTTTGAGCCCGCTATCCCCTGCTGTCACCGATAAGTTAGGCACAGACATCAGTCTTGCCGCGACGGATTCAAAACAGTGCGTACCCGGCCTAGTATCTGCGCAGTTCCATTTTCCAGATCAACCACCATCTCGTCTGACGCCAAAGCATTGAGCCCCTGGGTCAAAAGCACTGCCCCTGTCAGCCGCAGTTTTGCCTCTCGCACCATGTAAACCGCGTTTTGGGCTTCTGCGGCATCAGCAGCACTGACAAGAGTTACTCCACCCTTGGCCTCCATTCGGTCAATCTCGCCTGCGGCTTCATCGTAAACGATCACAACACTGGCCGCTGCTAACCGCATATCACCTTGAGAAATCACCACATCGCCGCGGTATTCAGCTACTCCGGTGTCTTGATCTATCGCCAAGCTTTCTGCCGAAACCTCGATCGGTAGGTCACTGTTATCAGATGGGTTTCCAAAACTGACTTCAGTGGTCTGCGCCAAACCTACAGAAGCCCAAAAGATCGCCGCACCCGCAGCCAACACTCTAATACCAAGCATACCCATCCTCATCCCCATGATTAAGGTTTGTATATCAAGTTTACACCATTAGTGAAAAGCATTTGCACACCACCGTCAGGTTCTGGCGCATGAATCACCATATGTCCGGCATAAAATTGCCCGATCGGCCCAATTACCGTTACCGGCGCCAGCGTTTCAACATGTATCTTTTCCAGATGCGACACCAAAGCCTGTGTATGCACCTTATATCCCGCAGAGTTTTCGACATATACCTCGTCTTCAAAATGCACGAGGGAAGTGGCGCCGTCCAACCAAGCTGACTGAGCGCCCAAAATAATTTTACTACCAGTTGATGCGTCTATCTTTGCGCTGAACCGATCTGCGGCGGCCCCGTCATCACTTGGCATCGCCCGATCTGCCATGATCGAGATGACATCACCGCGGTCTGTAACCCCTGAATATTTCGGCGCTGTAATTTGCTGCTTTGACACGCGGTTTTCAAAATTATTTACCAAAGGCAAATTACTGCCAGTGTCCGCAGTACGCGAAAACAAAAAAACAGTGGACAAAAGGGTCAAAGCCATCAGCGGCATCACAATCTTAAGCCAGAAAATCGTCCGGCCATGAAGGGTATCCGCGCGATCCATCATTAATGCGCAAAAATATCTTCTTCTGGCCAGCCAGCCAAATCCAACAAGGCGCGATCTGGTAGGAAGTCAAAACAAGCCTGTGCAAGTCTTGTACGTCCTTCGCGCAAAAGCCGTGCATCCAGCACCTCGCGCAGTTGATGCAGATATAGTACATCCGAGGCTGCGTAGTCCAGTTGGGCTGCAGTCAAATCCAAAGCGCCCCAATCGCTTGTTTGCTGTTGTTTTGAAATATCAATATTCAGCAATTCTTGTAACAGATTTTTCAACCCGTGCCTGTCTGTATAAGTTCGCGTCATTTTGGAGGCTATTTTGGTGCAGTAAACGGGCGCAGTTTGCACACCAAAAGCATGATACAGAGCGGCAATATCAAATCGGCCAAAATGAAATAATTTCAGGACCTTAGGGTTGGCCAACATCGCTTCCAAATTTGGTGCCCGCGTTTGTCCCGATGCGATCTGCACCATGTGAGCATGTCCATCCCCAGATGATAATTGAACCAAGCACAAGCGATCACGGTAAGGCCGCAGACCCATAGTTTCACAATCAATTGCAACGACCGCCCCAAGATCCAGTTCATCCGGTAGGTCGCCCCGATATAAGTGGTTGGTCATTATGGCCTCTTTAGGTTGCAGCACACTCGCGGACTAGGTGCCTTTTAGAATTTTGTACACTCTGAATTTCTGTAAGAAATCGATTGTGTCGATTGTGGAATAGACTTTTTCACAACGCATCTCAAACATTCAATTTTTGTCCCATTATTCATAAGACTACGACTTGAAGGTATTTCGGAACACTCTTGGCCTTCTTTACTCTGTCCGTTTGGCAAACGTCACTGGCCAAGCAGAATGGACCTGAAAACGTATTTTTCTACTGCTTGAAAATACCTGATACACAGTGCAGATCCGTTATAAGAGACACCAATTACGGTAGGATTGTAATCGGCGTCCCATTTTTCACAAACCGGTATATTGTCTCGATATGTTCGTTGGAAACCGCTATACACCCCTCTGTCCAGTCTTCGGCAACTGCACGGTAGCCATTTGGCATGCCGTGGAGAAATATGTCTCCGCCCGGATGTGCACCTACAAGGGCCGCATTTTCGATATCTTTATGATTAGGATATGAAATCCCAAGTGATAAATGAAACGAGCTGTTCGGGTTACGGCGGTCAACGACGTAGGTCCCCTCTGGCGTTTTTCCATCTCCTTCAATCTCTTTTTTTCCTGTTGGACTATGTCCCAAGTGAATAGGAAAGACGGCCACAGGTCGACTGTCGGACACGAGAAATAGCCGTCGTTCCTGTTTTTCGACCAAAATACCCGTTATCTCGGTTTCATCGGTCAAAGGTGGATAGACTGAGCACCCCCCCAGTATAAAAAGAGCCCCTGCTAGGATTAATCTAAATAAAGTCATAAACGCGCTATCATTGAAGAAACTTGCTTACGCCAACCGCTAATCAGTTTGTCAAAGCTGGAAAAGAACTTTTTATCCACGGGCCTAGTTGCGGTGGAAAGACGCGCATAATTCAACATGACTGGACCAGCGAAATTGATCAACGATTTGAATAGGGCTCATTTTATAGCCGGACAAAACCAATTGGGACGCATCGCGGGCAAAAGTTGCGGGATTGCACGACACATAAACGATGCGATTTGTGTGGCTTTCGCCTAATTGCTTAACCTGTGCCGCTGCTCCTGCTCTGGGCGGATCCAGAACGACGGCATCAAAGCGTTTCAATTCAAATGGCAAAACAGGGTTACGAAACAAATCCCGCTGTTCCGTTGTTACCTGCCTTAATCCGTTGCCATGTCGCCAGCCCTGATCAAGGGCATTCAGCATCCTTGCATCATTTTCCACCGCATGAACACGCGCCTGTTGCGATAATGGTAACGAAAAGGTTCCGCATCCGCTGAACAAGTCCAAAACATGCGTTGCACCCTGTAGATTGTCCAAAACAAACCGTCTTAATGCCTCTTCACCGGCTAAAGTCGCCTGCAAAAACGCGCCCGGCGGCAAAGGCACAGAAATTCCATCAAAATCTACAAGGGGAACACGTCTTTGTACTGCAATCTCATCTGACCATGTAATGCGCGCAAGGTCATACGAACGCGCGATTTCTGCAAGGCCAAACTGCAACTTTGTATCAAGCGGTTTTCCACCGCCAACAAAGACATCCAGCCCCGTTTGCGTGTCGGTGACCATCACAGACAGCTCATTTTTGCGACTGGCTCCGGCTTTGGCCAAGGTTTCCACCATGGGCAAAGCCCCACTCAAAGACGGAGTGACCAATTTGCAGTCAGTCACCGAAATCAACACATCCGACCCGCGCGCATGAAATCCGGCCATTGCCCCTTTTTTTGTGCGCCGTGCGGAAAATCCAGCGCGACGCCGACTGCGTGCAAGCGATGTCCTTGGACCAGTAACCTTCGCCTCGATCCCATGAGAACGCAGCGCTTGTTCAACTGTTGTCCGTTTCCATTCGGCAACCACGTCGTCCGAGGCGTGTTGCATCAGACACCCCCCACAAGATCGCGCATGCCGACATGGGGGGGTCACACGATCTGAAGATGGCGTCACAATTTTGGGTGTTTGCAATCGATCACCGACCAATTCACCGGTCACCTTTTCCCCGGGCAATGCACCCGCCACATAGATTGGGCCATCCGCAATACCGTCACCCAGATGACCCAACTCGGTTATCGTAAGTTCCATCATTCAGCTGCCGTCTCTCGCGCGCCCAAAAAGCCGCCAGATTGTCTGTCCCAGTAGCGCGCATAAAGCCCATTACGCGCCAATAGCGCGTCATGTGTACCCTCTTCAACAATGCGACCCTCGTCTATGACAATGATCCTGTCCATATGCGAAATAGTTGATAGGCGGTGCGCAATTGCCAAAACTGTCTTGCCCGCCATCACGCGCCCCAACGCAATCTGAATCGCGGCCTCAACCTCGCTGTCTAACGCACTGGTCGCCTCGTCCAGAACAAGAATTGGAGCATCTTTGAGAATAGCGCGCGCCAATGCAATCCGTTGCCTTTGTCCACCTGACAGCTTCACTCCCCGCTCACCTAGGTGCGCGTCGTAGCCTTTGCGCCCTTCGTGATCCTGCAAATTACAGATGAAATCATGAGCTTCCGCCTGCCGGGCGGCGGCTTTGACTTGGTCGTCACTTGCATCGGGGCGTCCATACCGAATGTTATCCAATGCCGATCTATTGAACATCGCCGTTTCCTGCGTGACCATCCCAATCTGATCGCGCAGGGATTCCTGTGTAACCAAAGAGACGTCTTGCTCGTCAATCAGGATTTGACCAGCTTCACGGTCATAAAGCCGCAACAAAAGCGCAACGAGCGTGGACTTCCCTGCACCAGAAGCCCCAACAATACCGAGCTTTTCACCCGAACGCACGGTTAAGTTCACATCCGCAACACCACCGATGTCGCGTCCATACGCAAAATGCACATCCTGAAATGCAACGGATCCCTGCGTTACCTGCAAGGTCTTTGAATTCGGCGCGTCTGGTAAGTCATGAGGAGGCGTAAGCGTGCGCATGCCGTCTTCAACCTCACCAATGTTAGCATAAAGTGCCATCAGCGTGAAACTGACCCACCCCGTCATCTGCGCCAGCCGCAATGCAACAGCACCGGTTGCCGCGATCTCACCCGCTGAAACAAGTCCCAATGTCCAGTAGTACAGCGCCCCACCTACGAGCATCACAGGCAAAATACCTGCAACGGCCATTAATGCCGCGCGAAAGGTGGCAGATAACTTTCCAAATTCGGTGGATCTGCTTCGAAAGGTTCCCATTGCCCGCAACGCGGCCTGATCTTCATGATCGGCATGGGCAAACAATTTTACCGTTTTTATATTAGTGACCGTATCAACAACCTGCCCGGTCACCATGGCGCGCGCGCCAGCGCGGGCTTTTGACAACACGCGAATGCGGGGCATGAAATACCGGATCAGCAGCAGATACCCCAGCATCCATATCAAAAGGCCAAACGCAATCCGTCCGTCGACGGCACCAAGCAGCAGGATCGCACCCAGTACAGAGGCCAGTGCAAACAGCACAGTGTGCAGCATCTCTATCACGACATCTGTCATTGCCCGCGCCGTTTGCATTTCTTTTTGTGCAATCCGTCCAGCGAAATCATCATCAAAAAATGTAACGGACTGCCCCAAAGTATGTCGATGCAACCGGGACAGAGTAAGCGTCAAAATGTTTGGCGCCACCAACACCGACTGCGTATAGGACGACAGCCCCAAAACAACCGGCCTGACGGCAAGGAAAAATATGACAGTCAGACCCAGCAGCCACAGATTTGTAGCAAAAAAATTCTCCGAAGGGCTTTCCAACGCCGCATCGATGACAATTCCAAGGATCATTGCCGCCGATACTTCAAGAATACCAGCGAGCACCGATAAAACGGCCGTCCCGAACAACAGTGGCCAGGCACCCTGTAGCCCCCAAGCAAAAAACTGGCGCAATTTTCGCGGAGGAGGTCCGTCAGCAGGACGAAACGGGTCGATCAAGATGCTTTTCATTCGGCAGCCTCAGTATCCAAAAACCCACCAGATTGCCGGGCCCAGAACTTTGCATATAAGCCTTGTGTGGCTAAAAGCTTGCCATGAGTGCCATCTTCTACGATTTGCCCGTTTTCCAAGACGATTATCCGATCCATTTGAGCAATCGTGGACAGGCGATGGGCAATGGCAATAACCGTCTTGCCTTCCATCATGTGATAAAGCGTATCCTGTATTTCGGCCTCGACTTCGCTATCCAATGCGCTGGTCGCCTCGTCTAGTAACAAGATCGGAGCATCCTTCAGGATCGCGCGCGCCAAAGTGATACGTTGGCGCTGTCCACCCGACAATTTCACGCCACGCTCTCCCACCTGCGCCTCATAACCGCCACGCGCCTGTGGGTCAGTTAGTTCCATGATAAAATCATGCGCCTGCGCCTGTTTTGCAGCCTCGTACACCTCTGCTTCGCGCGCATTCGGTCGACCATAGAGAATATTGTCTCGTACAGAGCGATGCAGCAGCGCGCTGTCTTGTTGCACCATCCCAATTTGCGCACGCAGGCTGTCTTGGGTGATCGTCGTTATGTCTTGTCCGTCTATCTGTATTGATCCGGATTCCGGATCATAGAACCGCAACAATAACTTCACGAATGTTGATTTGCCTGCGCCAGAGCGCCCAACCAGCCCAATCTTTTCGCCCGGTGCTATCGTTAAGGATACATTCTGAAGACCGCCCTGATTGCGACCGTAGTGATGGGTCAGGTTTTGTATCTGAATCTTGCCCGTTGTCAGATCAAGCGGCTTTGCATCCGGTGCATCCACCAAGGTCAAGGGCTGGGCAATGGTTTGCATACCTTCTGCCACCACACCCAGTTGTCGGAACAAAGTCGCCGTCGCCCACATTATCCAGAACGTCATGGAGTTTATACGAAGCGCCAACGCCGAGGCCGTCGCCACCTGTCCGACGGTTGCTGTGCCCTGCGTCCAGAAATAGATCGACAAACCGATGATCCCTGTGATCAGCGCCCCGTTTAGCGCGACAAGCGTCACATCCAGCGTTGTATAAATACGCATTTCAGATTTAAAGGTCTCGCGCGCTTCTTCGATCACCTCTTTTGCATAGGCAATTTCGTGATCATGATGGGCGAACATTTTGACGGAATGGATGTTTGTATAGCTGTCAACGACCCTCCCCGTGACCTTACTACGCGCGTCAGATGCTTTTTGGCTGGCTGGGCCAACCTTGCGGACAGTCACCAGCAGGAAAGTTGCATAAATCCCCATCCAAAGAAGCAACGGTAGGCTTAGTCTTGCGTCCGCTTGCGCAAGAATAATGACCGCGCCAATCGCATAAGCAAGTGCGAAACCAACAGCGTCAAAGACTTGAAACACGGCTTCGCCAGCTGCCGGAGGTGTTTGCATAATCCGGTTGGCAATACGACCTGCAAAATCATTCTCAAACCATCCAACAGATTGGCGTAAAACATGTTTGTGCGCGCGCCATCGGATCACCGTTCCGAGATTTGGTGTGATTGCATTATTTAACAACGCGACCTGTAATGCACCAACGACTGGTCGGACAAACAGCACGAACACAGCCATCCACATCAAAGTTGTGCCATGCAGATCCCAGACATCACTTGGATCCCCAACCAGAATGTCAACGACCCATCCCATAGCCCAGATCAACCAAAGTTCGATCATTGCCACAATAATTGCCAAGGCCATCGTCCAGATGAATACGCGCTTAAAGGGTCGGCAATACCCCCACAGAAAGGGTAAAAGTTTTTGTGGCGGTGTGTCGTGCTCTTCATATTCCCCATAGGGATCGACAAGATTTTCAAAAAACTTAAACATCACAACATCCTAAACTGCAGCAAACAGAAAAAAGCCTGTTTGGTCTGATGTCAGACAAATATCATAATACTGAACCCGGCTAACGCCGTCGCCACACTCCGGGTAAACAACATCCATGCGGTGCGCGTGGTCAATAGATAACGCAGCAGTGTTCCTGTCGAGGTCCAAAACAGACAAACCGCCAAGTTGACCACTGAAAATACGTTCACCAAACGCTGCGCTTCACCAAACATGTTTGGTGAAGATGAGTGTGCCGATGCCGCCGCAAAACCACCAGCCCAGACCTTTGGATTCACCCGTTGAAATAACACCGCCTCAATGAAGTTCATGGGGCGTGCATGGTTTGCAGTCGATATGACAGAGGTATTCCAAAGCCCATAGACCATATAAAGGATCCATCCGACTGCTATGAATTTCAAAAAGGTCTCTACGATAGGTAAAGAGCCAAAACAATCTAGGCCCCCATAGCTCATAAAACCAATGACTTATAAGATAAACATTTCATTCCACACAGATCCCGTTTCGGCTTTGTCCGTCATTGACCGGCTTTTAACGTCCCAAACCGCACCAAACAGGCCCATGCGGGTTGACATTGCGTTGACATGAAACCAGCGATTAACAATCAAGCCATGAGACAGCTGTCGCTCTTTATTCAAATAATTAATGGCCGAAACGCGCAGATGGCAAGCTGTGCAAGCTTTGGCAACAACCCTACTGCAGCTTGGGCGGGGCTTGGATCATTTTAGTCATGCGGCGCTTCAGTTCCTTCTCAATGATGTTTGCTTCGTAAGCCTTCATTTTTTTCCACCTTGCGCATTCCTCCCGCGTGCGGCCACAGCCAAGGCACCAGCCGTTGGGACCGGTAAACTCACAAACATCGATGCACGGACTTTTGCGTTTCTTCATAGCCA
>JAQXDR010000053.1 GCA_029251265.1 Pseudoprimorskyibacter sp.
ATCGGCTTCCAATAGAGCTAAAACCTTATCGGCCGTAAGCGTCCGGCCTGGCTGCAGTGACGCGTCATAGAGTGTGTTGATAGTGTCCACCATTGATAATGGACATCTTGAGGGCAGAAATGGCGGGTAAGAAGGGTCAGAAGAAACGGTTCTGGTCGGATGATGAGAAGGTGTCGATCTGCGCGCAAACATGTGCGCCAGGTGTTTCGGTCGCGCAAGTTGCCCGACGGTACGCGATGAACACTAATCTGATCCACAAATGGCTACGTGATCCCAAGTTTGCACCGGATCGGGAGATCGTTGATGACGAGGTTGCTGAGACGCCGTGCTTTCTTCCAGTCGAGATTGTGGACCGACCCCAGACCAAAGACACGGCCCCGACGGCTGACACCAAGCCCGCACAAAGCACGATAGAGATCGACATTGCGGGTGGCCACCTGCTGAGGATCATCGGTGGTTATGATCCCGATGCATTGGCCCGACTGATCCGAGGCCTGTCTGTATGATCCCTGTCCCGTCGAACACACGGGTCTGGCTTGCGGCTGGCGTGGCCGACATGCGGCGTGGGTTCACAACGTTGGCAGCTCAGGCAGAACAGACACTGAAGCAAGATCCATTTACGGGGCATCTGTTCGTCTTCCGTGGACGTCGCGGTGACCTAATCAAGATCATCTGGTGGGATGGTCAAGGCGCGTGCCTGTTCAGCAAGCGACTTGAGAAGGGCCGGTTTGTGTGGCCGTCGGCCAAAGAGGGCAAGATAGCGCTGACCGCAGCCCAGTTGGCAATGCTTTTGGAAGGAAGTGACTGACGCTTGCCACAACGCAGCTGGACGCCGCTTAAAGCGGGGTAAATCGGTACAGAACGAGTCAGTGGGGATTCCTCTGGCCATGCGGATCAGCTATGATCTGATCATGCTGGATATCGACAAAACCCTGCCAACAGACCCCGATGAACTGAGGCAGTTCACCGCGCTTTTGCTGTCTGAGGTGAAGTCCCAAGCGGTCCTGATCGAGAAGCTGCGCCATCAGTTGGCAGATCAACGCCATCACCGGTTTGGGTCATCATCACAAAGCATCGGGCAGCTTCAGCTGGCACTGAAGACCAGCGAGATAGCCGTCGCCAAGATGACAGCAAAGCTGCGTCTCCCCGATGAAGATCCGAAGGACAAACCCAAGCGCCGCCCGATCCCCGACCACATCCCGCGTATGGAAGTCGAGCTAACCACCGGTGACGACGACTGTGCCGAGTGTGGCGGGGCGTTGCGCCGTCTGGGCGAGGATATGACCGAAGAACTGGAATACGTTCCGGGTCGCTTCATCGTGAACCGCATCGTGCGTCCACGCTTTGCGTGTTCGGGTTGCGAGGCCTTCACACAGGCAGCGTTGCCATCGCGCCCCATCGAACGCGGGCGTCCGCGTCCTGGCCTGCTGGCGTATGTATTTGGTCAACAAATACGCAGACCACCTGCCGCTGTATCGTCAAAGCGGCATCTTCGAACGCGATGGGATTGATATTGACCGTTCAACGCTGGCAGATTGGGTAGGCAAGTCCACCGCGCTTTTGGAACCGCTGGCAGATGCTATTGGCCGCCATGTTCTGGCCGGACAGGCGATCTTTGCAGACGACACCCCGGTGAAAATGCTGGCACCCGGCACCGGCAAGACTGCGACAGCAAGGCTGTGGGCTTATGGCCGGGATGAACGCCCATGGGGCGGCGTTGCGCCACCCGTCAGCTGGTATCAGTTCTCGCCAGACCGCAAAGGGCAACATCCCAAAGATCACCTCGCAAAATATTGAGGTTGGATGCATGCGGATGGTTATGCTGGGTTTGAGGATCTCTATCGTTCTGGCGACCTCCGAGAGGTGGCCTGCATGGCCCATGTCAGGCGTAAGTTTGTTGATGTTCACAGGGCGCAGGGGGCGGCCATCGCCGATGAAGCCATCTGTTGCATCGCGCAACTCCATGCGGTCGAGAAGGAAGCGCGCGGATCGCCACCAGACCAGCGTGTCGCACTGCAGCAAGCGAAGGCAAAACAGATCTTCGATGATTTGGAAGTCTGGCTGCATACACAACTACCTAGTATCTCTGGTAAATCACCGCTCGCGGCTGCAATCCGCTATGCCCTGACGCGCATGGTACGCCTCCGGCCATACCTCGACCACGGCATCCTGGAGTTGGACAACAACACCGCTGAACGGGCCATGCGGTCCGCCGCCATTAGGCGCAAAAACTATCTGTTCGTCGGATCACAAACTTCGTCGCGACGATTAACGGGACCATCCCGGATGAGGCCAATCCTGAGGCACATCACTACGCAAATCTGACGGGTCAGACCACGTTTTGGAAGGCAAATCTCAGTCAGATCACCATCGAAACGGCTCGCAAAATAGTTGCAAAAGCTTGGTCAGCCTTTCCAAACGCGCTTTTGGTGAAGCCTATAACGAATGATAAGTTCAAACTGGAGCGCCTAGAATTAACCACTCCTGAGCGGATCGACACTCTGCATGTTTGGTTGATCGATGGCGCGTCTCTTTTGACAGAGATCGACATAGATCCTGAGGACGGCATTTTGCCTAAGTCAAATCAGCTTCAGGTCTCAATTGGCATATCAAGCTGGAAATATCCGGCCCCTAAATACACACGCCAACTACGCCAAGCGGAAGAAGCGTTGGGCCAAACATTCTTTGTGCCCGGCGAACGCAGCATGCCAAATGAGATTGCGCTTGCCACAGATGACCTGAGCTTAAACGCCAGCTTCCCAAGAGAAGACCAGGTCAAGCGAGATGCACTTGCCAGTTTGGGAGAGATAATCTCACAGCAGCTCCCGACGACCAAGCTGGAACGCGTCGACCTCGCGACAGCAAAACCAATCGATTACATCGACAGGCAACGGGATCCAGTCCTAGCAAACTGGTGCAACTCAAGTGCCGATAGATGGGTGGCCGTCATCCGAGAAAAACGAAATGGCCCGTGGATCGGCGTGCGGCCTGCAAGTCAGTGAACAAATAGCCCCTCTACCGGACGCTTACGATAAAGTC